>NZ_JBEYVC010000016.1:0-113062 GCF_040643855.1 Streptomyces sp. NPDC047072
GAGGAAGGGCACGTTCACCGCGGTGTGCGCGGCCTCCCGCACCACCGGCTTGGCGTTGAAGGCGACCCCGAGCCCGGCCGCGTTGAGCATGGTGCCGGGCCCCTGATGCGTGCGGGTGCGCGCCGGTCAGTCCTCCTCGTGCGCGTCCGCCGCCTCGACCTCTTCGCGGGTGATGCCCAGCAGGTACAGCACGGTGTCGAGGAAGGGCACGTTCACCGCGGTGTGCGCGGCCTCCCGCACCACCGGCTTGGCGTTGAAGGCGACCCCGAGCCCGGCCGCGTTGAGCATGTCCAGGTCGTTGGCGCCGTCGCCGATCGCCACCGTCTGGGCCAGCGGCACCCCCGCCTCGGCGGCGAACCGGCGCAGCAGCCGCGCCTTGCCCGCACGGTCCACGATCTCTCCGGTGACCTTGCCGGTGAGCCTGCCGTCGATGATCTCCAGCGTGTTGGCCTGGGCGAAGTCCAGCCCCAGCCGCTCCTTGAGATCGTCGGTGACCTGGGTGAACCCGCCCGAGACGACGCCCACTTGGAAGCCGAGCCGCTTCAGCGTCCGGATCAGCGTGCGCGCACCCGGCGTCAGTCTGACCTCGCTGCGCACCTTGTCGACGACCGAGGTGTCCAGCCCCTCCAGGAGCGCCACGCGCGCGTGCAGCGACTGCTCGAAGTCCAGCTCACCGCGCATCGCGGCCGCCGTCACCTCGGCGACCTGGTCCTCGCAGCCGGCGTGCGCCGCGAACAGCTCGATGACCTCGTCCTGGATCAGCGTCGAGTCCACGTCCATGACGACGAGCCGCTGGGCCCGCCGGTGCAGACCCGCGGCGACGACGGCGACGTCCACGCCGAGCCTCGCCGCGTCCGTCACCAGCGCGGTGCGCAGGGGCTCGGTCTCCACGCCCGAGACCGCGAACTCGACCGCGGTGACCGGGTACTTGGCGAGCCGGAAGATACGGTCGATGTTGCCGCCCGCCTTGGCGATCTTGGCGGCGGTCGCGGCGGTGGCCTCCGCGGTGAGCGGGTGGCCCAGCACGGTGACCAGCGAACGGCCGAGGCCGCGCGGGCGGTTGTCGCCGAGGCCGGAGATGATCTCCGCCTGCATCTTGATCGACTCCGCCCAGCTGTGGACGGTCGCCCGCAGATCACCCTCCAGGGCGCGCGGCGGTGCGGTCACGAGCGCGCACAGCACCATCCGCCCACGGGTGACGACCTGTTCGATGTCGACCACGTCGACGGAGTAGGCGGCGAGGGTGTCGAAGAGACCTGCCGTGATGCCCGGCCTGTCCTTCCCGAAGATCTTCACGAGAAGGGTGGGCACGTCGGAGGACGGAATCTGCTCAGCGCTCATGGTGTACCCACCGTACATTCCGGTGTGTTCCCTCGCACCAGCCCCGCCCTGGTCAGAGCGGGTCTTCGCTGTTCCCTGCGCGTCCCGGGGCGAATCGGGGTCGAATCAGGCGAGTCAACCGTTCCACGGGTCAACTCACCCTTCGTGCCACGATGGTTAGCCTCGTTGCGTCAATGAGTCTTGCACATCAGGGGCCTCTGGGGTCAAGTGCCCAAGTCAGCCGATACTTGGACGAGATCAAGGCCATCGTGTCCGTACTCAACTGACTGATCGGCGCCGACGGGTTCTGTGGTCTCAGGGTCAGAGGTACCGAACAGTTGGCTGAACGTGTTCACCCTCACTCCCTGCACGGCGATCGGAGGGTGCGCATATGTGTCCCACGTCTCAGTGAACTGAGCATGGCGAGAGAGCGCCTGAACGGTCTTCGGGTCGTACCTTCCGTCGGCGCCCAACCTCGTTGTGTAGAAGTGTTTCAAGTCGTGGAAACGCGTTCCCTCGGGCAGGCCGGCGAACTGGACGGCTTCCCGCCATTTCTCATTGAAGGTGGTGGGTGCCACGGGCCGTCCAAGTCGCGTGGTCACGATCAGCCCCTCATCGAGTGGGGGGATGTAACCGCTCCGCCTGCGCATCCTTTGCGCGGCCTGGCTGACGGGTGCCGGGCCCCTGAAAAGGGTCATGTGCTTGGCTAGGCGCACGAGCAGGAAACGGTCGATCGGCAGCGTGGCGTAACTCGCTTTAGTCTTGAGCTTCGCCGCCCGGCGTCGTTGTCGTTGTTCCTCGACGTATAGCACACTCTCTTTCCAGTTCACCGAGGTTTCCTTGAGGCCAAATGCTTCACCCTCGCGCAGACCGGCACACGCGGCGATCCAGACGAGGATCTCGTAGCGCGGCTCAATATTTCTCATAGCCTGCGCTACCGCAGCCACCTGCTGCGGGGAGAGAGTCACGTTGACTCTGTCTTGAACTTCCGGCAGCTCTATCCGGGAAACGATGTTTGCTGGGAGCGGAACGTCTGCATCAATCATGTAGTTGACCAGGATGCGCCAAGTTTTGTAGATCTGGCCGATATAGTCGGCAGATTCCACACCGGGCTTTTCGATCAGGTAATCGACGAGAGCCGTTGTATCTCGACGTTTTAGTGTCTTGGCTGTCCTGCTTCCCAGGAACGGGATAATGTGCGTGCGTATGTGGCTTTCGTAGGTCTCAGTGGTGCCCTCGTTCTTATTGCGTTTCCTTCGGCCGTCGATCAGCTGCTGTGCGAAGGCTTCAACCTTCTCGTTTCCTAGGTCGGGGTCGACCCAGGTTCCGGTGCGCATGGTGACCCGAACCTCGTCGAGGTGGTCACGAGCCTCCTGCCATGTGTTGAATGCTGGCCGTCGCGGTTTCCCGTTTGGATCTGTGTAGCGCGCCTGCCACTGCTGCCCTCGGCCGTGGTCAGCAGACGGATGTAGGGGGGTCCTCCTCGTGCCGCACTTGCATTGAACGTCATCCTTCTTTGGGTAACTTTTGTGCCACCGATCGAACGGCACATCGGACTCGGCCATATTTCCCTTCCATGGAATGTTTGCAGCCTTTCTCTGTCTGCAGGGTCTAGGGTGCCATTGGTTTCGGCGGCCGGGCAAGCTCGCCCTGTTTGATTCGCTCAAAAAGATCGTTGACCTGTTTCTCGCTATAGCGCACCCGACTGCCGTTTCTGTTCCCTGCCCGGTTGTCTCCTGGTCCGGGGCGGTAGTGAGGGCCAAGAGGGATGGCGTGGAGTAGGCCGCGATTTGTCCATCTACGCCGCGTGGAAGGTGAAATACCCAGGCGGTGTTCGACCTCGCTTGGCATCATATAGCGATCTGCTGCTTTTGAAGCGGCGGTCTCGGATGAACTTTCCGCTCGTTTCATAGCAGTATCGCAATCGGAGTTGCGAGCGAAGTCGAGGAGGAAAACCTCCCGTGAGTCAATCTGCTGTCCGGCAAGATCGCGCCTCCCATGGCTGAGCTGTTCTCCCCTGGATGGGCGAGCTGGGCGAGGAGCCCATCCTTCGGAGCGGCTCTCCGGATCCATCAACAAATGTAGATGAATGAAGCAGACGGTAGCTCATGGAGAGGTGATGCAACAGGCGTCGCTGTGCCTATATGTGCTAGTTGGATACTTTATGTCGTAAACATTTGTAGATGAATGATGGGGCTCTGTGAGTGGCTGCGTGTGACAGGCTTGGGCGGAGGTCGTGGTGAACGTGGCTTGCCTCAGCGGAGGCTGACTGCTGGGCGAGCCCAGCTCGGTCCCGTGGAGGTCTAGCCAACCCCTGGCCGCAAGCTGCAAGGGAGGGGAGCAGAGGATGCTCCTTCTGTCAGCTGCTGCATCGCGAGCTAGGGTCCGTCTTCAAACTGATCTTGCTCAGAGCAGGAATGACGCGAGACTGACCGCTGCCTCGTAGGAGGTGGCAGTCTTGTCGCACCTGGTGGCGATGCCTCGAAAGCCTTTGAGGCGGTTGAAGCACCGTTCAACTGCGTTGCGGCGGCCGGCCACCGGCGTTCAGCCCTCACATTTATCGCCGCCGCAACGCAGCTGAACGGTGGCGTACTGCTCCGTCACCAGGCCAAGGGAGCTGTGGTGAACTTGCCTGACTGCACGTGAGCGCTGCCGCCCCCTCCGTTCGCGCGGTTCCGGGAGACACGGCTAGGGCGGCTTCTCTGAGGGGTGGAGTTCAGGTCACCGCTGCGGCGAAGTCAATCTGTCTCACGGTCCGAAAGAGTTCGGCGTAGGTCAAGCCTGGTGGGAACCGCTCGACTACCCGGTGATGTATGTGCTGGCGGTATCCGACCTCGGCCAGCATCCGGAAGACGTGCATGTCGAGTTGTCGCTGGGAGGCGAAGCATTTCAGTGCGGCTTCCTTCGCGTCCAGGAGTTCTTGAGTTCCCACGAAGACGTTGGTGGGTTCGAAGTTGGTGCTGTAAGGAGAGCGGTAGTAGGTGAGATTGTTCGCCTCGCGCAGAGCGACCGTTGTCGCCTCCTGCCCGGTGATGCTGTGGTCGAGGTGCTGGTCGTCGGGGAAATGGGTGTAGACGATGTCAGGGCGCGCCTCGCGGAAGATCCTGAACAACTCGGCGTTGATCTCGCCGCGGTGCTCGACGAAGCGGGTGTCGGGGATGTCGGAGAAGGTGTACTCGGCGACTCCGAGGATGGCGCCGGCAGCCTGGGACTCCTCCCGCCGCGGCGTCGTGCCGTCTGGGCTCACGCCGCCAGTGGTCAGGCAGTGCACCCGGACCCGGGCACCGTTGAGGGCGTACCAGCGCATCCGCATGGCCATGGCGATTTCGGGGTCGTCGGGGTGGGCTCCCACGACGAGGACGCTCGTCATCTCGGCCTTCCCCCGTGGTGGCTGCTGATGGCGATGGCGCTGTGCAGGACCCGGCCGTCCAGGCCCTGCCAGCGAAACTGGTCTCCTTGGCCGCGTGGCCATCGGAGGTAGTGCATGCTGCCGGCCACGTCAGTCGTGCCTGCGTTGGTGAAGGCGATCTTGGAGGAGGCCCCGCCGTCCAGGTGGTAGATGTGTCGGGGGTCAAGGCTCTCACGAGCGCAGAGTTCGGCGGTCTCCGCGGAGGTGACGCCGCGGAAGGTGGGCGCCGAGGGGGCGCCGTCGAGTACGTGGAGCCACAGTTTCTGTCCGTGCACGCCGATCAAGGTCCGGGCGTGGCGCGTGACGCGGAACGGGTCGGTGCCCAGGCACTGGTCGTAGCCGGTGGTGCGGCCTGCTGCGGCGTCGGCGACGCTGGGCCCGAGAGAGAGGCCGTCGCTGAGGGAGCATACGTCCAGCCCGCCGATCTGGGTGATCTCGACGGTCGAGCCCACCCGGAGGTGTTCGGCGTGCGTACGGTCGGCGCGCAGCACAAAGTTCCCGGCGAACAGGTCGGCGCCTCCGCCCGGATGGATTGCCGTCACCCGGTGGCCGCGCTCCGGTGTCCAGGAGACAACGACGTCGACAGCCGTGGGATCGGATGGGGTGATGTTGGTGGCCGGGTTCACATCGCGCAGGAAGCCGGTGCGTGGATCGTCGGTGTAGCGTACGCGGCAGTTCGCGGCGCCGAAGACGGTGAGCACGCCGGGTTCGCGCCGAGCGCTGCTCCGCGATTCCTTCGAGCCGACCCACCGGTAGGGCCGTCCCTGGATGGAAAGGCTCCCGGAGGCCTTCAGCATGCCGATCACGGCTTGGCCGTTGCGGGTGAGGAAGGCGGGCTTGGAGACCGTGGGCAGGCTTACGACGTGCCCGTTGCGGCAGCAGAAGTCAAGACATGGTTCGGCGGGCTGGTAGTCCGGGTCGTCGGAGATGAAGGAGAACGAGCCGCTGACAACCGCGAGCGTGCCACTGATTTCGACCAGATCGCGCAGATGAAAGCCGTCTGTGTGGGAGATCGCCTCGGCCCGGACCTGCTGCAGGTCGAGGCGGAGCGTGAAGGCGTTGGTAAAGGCTCCCTGCCCCAGTTCTATCGCCCTGGCCTGGAAGCCGGCCCCTGGGGCGATGCGATGTCGGCGTTCGGAAACGCGCACGGCGAAGGCCCGTTGATCGCGGGCGAGGGACTGGATGTCCGAGACGTTGTAGCCGAGCGCGCGCAGGGCGGCAATGGAGGTCGTATCCCCCTCGCCGGGTGGCGTGGAAACGGATGAGGTCATGGAGTCGTCTCCCGGGAAGTCGCCGCGGCCCGAACCACGTCCTGCACGGTGAACGTTTCGGCGTCGAGGAGCCGCAGCACCCGTGTGCGGCACTGGTCCGCCAGGACGGTCGGTCCCGGTAAGGGGTAGGGCACGGTTTCGTCCAGCCGGTACAAGACCACCCCGGCCACGACCTTGGCCAGGAGCAGCGCCTCCGCAGGAGCCAGACACAGCGGCGGCTCGGCATCGAAATACGCGGTGAGCAGGGCCGGCACGAGCGTCCGCAGGTGCCCGGGCCGGCCGAGGTGGTGGATCAGCAGGTGGGCCAGGAAGTAGGCGATGTCGTACGGCGGCCAGCCCGCGTGAACGTTGTCGAGGTCGCAGATTGCCACGGAGCTGGTGGTGAGATGGAGATTCTTGGGGGCGAGGTCGCCCAGGACCAACTGCGGGTGGGGTACGGCGGACAGTTCCTCGCACGTCTGCGCGAGTACATGGTGGCCGGTGGCACGCAGACAGAAGAGGAAGGACCGTTCCTGGAACCACTGGTTGCTGCGGGTCCGGAATGCGGTGTCGGCGTCCTGGGCGGCGTGGTGGATTCGGCGGAGGGTCCTGCCCAGGAGGGTCATCTCCGCGGCGGTGGCGGGGCGTTCGGTGAGCTGGTCGTGGTAGTTGCGGCCGCCGGGGAAGACGTCGGAAAGGATCATGGTGTGGGCCTCGGCGTGGAAGCCGAGGACCTGCGGGAAGACGGTCGGCGCGATGCTCCCGTAGACCGTCAGGGCCCGGCGTTCGTCATCGATGACGGTCGGGTCGGTGCGCAGCGACGGCATGCGGGCGTAGCGGTCTCTACGGATCTTCAGGATCACGCTCGTGTGCTCTCCGCGGACCCGGAAGACATGGGCAACGTTGCCGCCGTGGACGCGTTCGATACTGGTGATCAGCCCGACGCGCCGCCGGCAAGAGGTGAGGACGTCGGGCAGGTCAGGACCCAGCAGGCCGGACAGGCTCGGCAGCGGCGGTGCCGGTCGCGGCCGTCGGTCGTTCACAGTGCGGCCTCTAACCCGGCCGGAAGTGCCTGTGCGGGGAGCGGCGTGGCGAGGAAGGGCAGCCTGCTCACGAGGGAACCGCCGATCCGCTGCTGGGCCATGGACTGGTAGGCGCCTGCCATCAGTGTGGCTGCCCGGCGGTGCTGGGTGAGCTCGGAGCGCATCTCTTGCCGGCCCCGCTGGTCGTTCAGGTATTCGAGGAACTCCCACATCGCGCGATGCCGGGAGGACTCCTGGGTGGGCAGGGTCTCCACGGGGGCCGTGGCCGCACTGAGGGAACCGAAGTCGTAGCTGGTGTACTTCTTCCAGGTGGGGCGGAACGTGCTGTTGCGGAAGACGTGTACCTCGACATGACGTTCGCGGCCCAGCGCGTAGGGGTCGACGCTGGGGTGCCCGTCGCTGAGGGTCTGCAGGCAGTGAAGTTGGAGGGCCTGGAACGGGCCCTGTTCGATGATGTGGGTTTCGTGCCGCACCCGTCCGTTGCCCTTGTAGAGGCTGGCACGCGTGGGGGTCAGGCTGCCGCGCTGGGAGAAGCCAGTGTGCACCAGGTTGATGCTGCCCAGCGTCATGGTCCGGCCGTGGCTCTTGTAGGCCATGGATATGAAGGCGTCGATCTCCCCGAACCCCTCGGTCGCCGCGCGCAGTTCGGGCTCGGAATACGGGTTGCGGGCGGCGAAGCCGGGGACGAGCCGCTCGTGGTCGAGGACACCGAGTTGGG
The DNA here is from genome assembly GCF_040643855.1 of Streptomyces sp. NPDC047072. Lineage (NCBI taxonomy): Bacteria > Bacillati > Actinomycetota > Actinomycetes > Kitasatosporales > Streptomycetaceae > Streptomyces > Streptomyces sp. NPDC047072. The sequence continues at coordinate 7,741 of NZ_JBEYVC010000016.1, forward strand.
CCAGGAAGTCTTCTGGACGGGTGACATAAGCGTGGACGTCCACAGCGTCGAGTTCCTTGCCGGGCCTCTCGCCAGCGGCCAGCAGCCACGGCACGATGTCGAAAAAGTGGTAGCCGCTGTGGGCGGCCTTGCCATAGCCCTTGTCGAAGCCGTGGTAGGAGATGTCGAGCAGCTCGTCCGGCATCCGCCACTGCCCGTCGCTGTGAAAGGACTGGACACTGGTGACCGGGCAGTTGGTCTCCGCCGCGACCTCGGCGATGCACTGTCGCATCCGCCAGAAAGCCGGGTGGTAGCGCCGCTGGCTCTGGACGGTGACCAAGATCTTCGGAAACCGGCGCCGGGCCCGCCGGTAGCAGTCCAGGAGCTCGTCGAAGTCGTTGAGGATGGCTTCGGCCTTGCCCAGATTCAGCGAGCAGCCGGCGTGCACGCTGAGCGGCTTGTCCAGGAGCACGCTCAGCCCCCTCTCCAGTGCCCACCGGGTGTAGACCATGTGGTAAGCGGGCTCGGTGGACACGACGACGGCGTCGATGCCGCGGCGCTGCACTATTGCGTCCAGGACGTGGCGCACCGCCTCGGGCAGGGCTGCGACGTGGGAGTCGAACGGCCCGATCAGCGTCACCGGGATCGACCGAGACCCGTCGGCGGCGTCGTAGGCGACCAGAACGTCCGCTGTCCCCAGGAGATCTACTCCGCAGACGGTGCCGACGAGGCCAGCCGCCTGCCCTTCCGCCAGCGTCGGCAGGTGACTTCTGCGGGCGTGAGGTCCGACACCGACCACCAGAATGTTCTTCATCACGTCGTCCTCTCATACGCCGCTGGTCGAGATCGGTTGCGGGCAGGTGACGCTGTCACCGTGGCCCGGGGGCGGCCACGTGATGCCCGTGCAGTTCCGGCAGCAGGCCCTCGCCGACCATGTACGCCTCCTCCAGGTGCGGGAACCCGGAGAGGATGAACTCCTCGATTCCCAGGGCCGCGTACTCGGCGATGCGGTTGGCGACCTCGGTGTGGCTGCCGACCAGGGCGGTGCCGGCGCCGCCGCGCAGCAGCCCCACTCCGGCCCACACGTTGGGGTAGATCTCCAGGTCGGAGCTCTTCCCGCTGTCGCGGAACCGTTCGTGGAGCGCGCTCATCCGGGCCTGGCCCGTGGATTCACTGGCCGCCAGGGCACTCTGGACGCGGCTGACATGGCCCGCATCGATGCCCTCGATGAGGCGTTCGGCCGCCGCCCAGGCCTCCTGCGAGGTATCCCTGGTGATCACGTGAAAGCGGATCCCGAAGCGCATCTCGCGCTGGTGCTCGCGGGCGAGATCGCGTATCCAGGTGAGCTTCTGCGCAACCTGGTCAGGCGGCTCGCCCCAGGTGAGGTAGGTGTCCACGTGCCGGGCTGCGACCGGGCCCGCCTCCGGGGAGGATCCGCCGAAGTACAGCCGGGGCAGCGGATCAGGCGGAGCCAGGACGGTTGCGCCGCGGACGTTGTAGTGCTCACCCTGGAAGTCGAAGAGCTCACCGCTCCAGGCCCCCCGCAGCACGGCGAGGAACTCGTCGGTGCGGGCATAGCGATCTGCTTTGGTGAGGTGGTCGCCGAAGCGGGCCTGCTCCTCGCGTTCGCCACCGGTCACCACGTTCAGCAGCAGCCTGCCGCCGGACAGGCGCTGGAAGGTGCTGGCCTGCTGGGCGGCTAGTGTCGGGGAGATGAAGCCCGGCCGGAAGGCGACCAGGAACTTCAGCCGCTCGGTCTCGCGCGCGAGCGAGGCGCACATCAGCCAGGCGTCCTCGCACCAGGTGCCGGTCGGGGTGAGCACCGCGTCGAAGCCGAGGTCTTCGGCGGCCCTCGCGATCTGCGTCATGTAACGGATGGTCGGCGGCCTGAATCGGTCCGCGGTGGGGCGGAGCGCTCGGGCTGCTGCGGCCTCCGGCCCGTGGGTGCCCCGGGTGCCCACGGTCAGGGACCGGCCGTCGCTGATGGTAGGGAGGAACCAGTGAACCTGCATGCCGCACTCCGTCCAGCAGGATTGACAGGGGTAGTCAGTCGGACGTGAAATCGCCGGCCGCGCGTGCTTGCAGGCGGCGGTACACGGCCTCGTCCAGTTCGATCGTGTCGGTGTCCCGGGCATGGTCCGCACGCTGTTTGCTGGTCTGGCCGGGCAGGCGCACAGGGTTGCCGTTGCGTGTCACAGCGCTCCTCATCTCGTCCACGAACTTGGTGTTGCTCTCGGTGAACCCCGCGACCTGCCCGCCGAAGGACGGGTCGATGGCGAGGAACGTGTAGCCGGTGCTCCAGGTGGAGTCCACCTCGGCGCCCATGGGGAATCCGAAGAGCGATCCGGTGAGGATCTGCACGAGCAGGGAGATTGCGAAGCCGCGGTGTTCGCCGAACACCACCGCTGAGGTCGCGGCGTCGGGATCCTCGGTGGGGTTCCCGTGCTCGTCTACGAAGCAGCCGTGGGGTAGCGGGCGGTTGCCGCGCCGGGCCTCCCACAGGACTCCCATGGGCGCCATGGTGGTGGACATGTCCGCGACGACTGGTTCGCCGGCCGTGGGGATGGCGAAGGAGATCGGGTTCACCCCGAGGAGGGGGGTGCGGCCGCCGTGCACGGTTGCCTCGGCCCGGGAGGTGTTCATCGCGATGCCGAGGAAGCCCTGCCTGGCGATCCGCTCGCTCCACTGGGCGAGGATGCCGTACCGCTGGGTGTTGATCATCCCGACGATGCCAGCGCCGGCTCGGGCAGCCTTGTCCAGGGCGACGTCGACGGCGTACGCGGCGCTGAGTGGTCCGATCTCGCGGTGGGCATTGATGACGGCCAGTGCTCCGTACTCGCGGACGATCTGCGGGGCCCCCTGGCGCTGGGGGAAGAACCGGGATTCGAAGCAGAACTTTGCGACGCCGTGTACGTGTCTGCCGCGTATCTCGCCGGTCAGGTAGTGGTCGACGACGAAAGGGGTCTGGTCGGCGGGGACGCCTGCTGCGCGGCAGGCGTCGGCCATGAGCGTCCGCACGGCTTCGAGTTCCGTGAGCACGGTCTACTCCTCTCTGGGAGGGGGCACAAGCGGGGTCCCGGGCAGGACGCGGGGCCGGGCCGGTGGTACAACGGTGCGGGAGGCCAGCCTTGTCGAGGCCATGGGGCCGGTGATGCGGAGTCCCGGGCGTCGTCCGCCCGGTGTCCGGTGCACGGAGCAGGTACGGGTGGTGGTCCGCAGAGGCTGAGGGCGCGCCCTATGAACGGTGGGTGAGAACCTCGGCTAGCTGATCGAGCAGTGTGGTGAGCTGAAGGAGCTCTGGGCCGGTGCGCGCTCGGCGGAAACCGTGGCGGCGTCCGGAGAAGGTGGCCTGGACCGCGTGGAGTTGGGCCCATCGCCGGGCGCGCTCGCGGTCGAGTTCGGCTGCTTCGGTGAAGGCATCGAGGGTGCGCTGAGCGGTCTTGCCCAGGTCGTCGGCGTTCAGGAAGGCCGGAACACGCGACTTCAGGAGGGTACCGGCGTCATAAGCCGGATCTCCCGCGAGTCCCTTCGGATCGACGGCGAGCCACGGTTCGCGTTCCGCCCGCAGGATGTTGCGGGCGTGGAGGTCGCCGTGTACGACCCTGTCCGCCTGGTGGTGTCCCAGCTCTCGCACGGTGGCCACGGCGGCGTCCACCACATATGCGGGAAGCGTGTGGGACAGCTCCCGGGCGTCGGCGCGTAGCCGCTCTTCCCACTCCTGGGCCTGCTGGTGCAGGCGGGGCAGGCCGGCCGGGGCGGGAACCGCGAGGCGGCGGCTGAGCTGTCCGGCGATCGCGGCAACGTCCTCGTTGGTGTCGGACACCTGCGCCAGAGTTACCGGCTGAGCGCGCTCCAGCAGCATGGCAAAGCGTTCGTCGTCGCGCTCATACAGCTTGACCGCGCCGCGCCCGCGCCACACATCCAAAGCGTCCGGCTCCTGACGGTTGCCGGGATGTGGGAAGGACACCTTGACCACGGCCGCGTCGTTCACGCTGCGACGGCGGACCGGGACGATCAGGCCGATGCCCCCGTGCAGGACTTCACCGTCGAGAACACAGCCCCAGTGCTCCAGCAGGTCCTCCACGAGGCTTGGAAGACCGGCGAGCCACGACCGCCCGGAGTCACCCTCGCGCGCGAGGGTGGTGCGGACGAACGTCTGGGGCGTGGCGATCACCGGGGCATCGTACGGGGCGGGCGGCGAGTGGCGGGAGCGCATCACGAGATCCTGTCTATGCGTGAGGGGGAAGCCAGTAGGTCTGGCGGGTTGGCTGGGTCAGAAGTAGTCCGCCAGCCACGGTTCGCGCTCCGCGGTCGCCATCAGGAGGTGGGTGAGTGCGGTTTGATCGCCGCTCACTCCGGCCAGTGCGGCTGCGGCCCCGTTGCGGTATCCCCCGGCGTACCAGATGGCGAACTGGCCCCGGGTCAGCGTGAGCTGCCCGGCGCGGGTGGTGGGCGTCAGTTCTGCCTTGCCGTCGGCGATCTGGAGGGCGAACTGATCCGTGCTCTCGCCGCATTCTGTGACGACTTCGATCGGGAGGGCGAGGTCGACCTCCTCGCTCCAGCCGCGCAGGTGTATGGCCTGCTGCAGGTCCAGGATGCGCAGCATCCACGGGTGCCACGCCCGCGCGGCGAGCTGGCCGCAGCGGTGCAGGTGATGCAGTAGGAGCGGTGCGGGGGGTAGCCCTGTGCGCTGGAAGGAGACGGTGGGGATGCGGCTGTTGTGCCGGCCGAGGAAGGCGAACATGGCGGCGGCCGCCGCTTGGTCCGCGGCCCAGAACTCGTGCACCGTCAGCTGCCGTCCCTGGGTCGGATGCCGCTCGCCGGCCACGGACAGCACGCCGGTCGGCGTTTCGCCGGGCAGGTTGAAACAGTACGTGGCCAGGTCGGGGTGCTCCCCCTGCTGCCACTCCTCCCACCAGGACGGACGCTGCCACGGTCCGTTCCACCGTGCGGCAAGGCCGTTACGTAACCGGCGTATGTGCTCGTTGGTTCCGTAGGAGATCTCGAAGCGGGACTCGTGGAAGCTGCGCCGAAGTTCGTCGGTGGGGACGGTCCACGAGTACACCGGGGTGGGCGCCTCCCAGCCCAGGCGGCGGACGTAGCCGGTGGAGGCGGTCCAGAGCGTGGCCACCACCGCTCCCTGCTCCTTGAGGGGCCGCAGTCGCTCGGTGACCAGGTCGGCGGCGAGATGGCTGCCGCGTTCTTCGGGGGCTACGCATCCGCAGGCCATGCTGGCGGCGGGCACCGGGCGGCCGCCGAAGTACTGAGGGATCAGAAGCCCCAGGCCGCCGGCGACGATCTGCCCGTCGCGGACAGCGACACGGCGGTCGGCGTGCTTCCCAAGGCGCAGGATGTCTGGGACCGGGTGGCCGTACGCGCGCCGGGCCAGGGAGTCGTACCTCATCCACAGGTCGTCGTCCGCTTCCACGATCTCCAGTGCACGGGCTGGCATGCCGTGCCTCCTTCAGTAGTTGGTCGCGTCGCGCAGAACGCTCGCGTCGGCGGGGACGAGGAAGGTGCGGGTGCAGCTGAAGACCCGCTGGTCGTGCTGGTTGTAGCCCTCGATCCGGCACGACACGATCCCGGTTTCGGGGCGGCTTGCGGAGCGGCGGGCGCTGAGGACCATGCTCTGTGCACGCAGGGTGTCGCCGACGTGCACGGGCTGCTCGAAGCGCACCTCGTCCAGGGCGAGGTTCGCGGTCGTTAGGGCGCTTGTGGTGCGGACGGTGAGCCCCAGGACGATGTTCATGGTGAGGATCCCGCAGACCAGGACCTGATCGCGTCCGGTCCGCGTGCAGAACTCGGTATCGGAGTGGACCGGTGCCTCATTGCCGGTGAGCGCCAGAACCTGGACATGCTCCGTCTCCGTCACGGTGCGGGCCGGCCGGTGTTCGATCACCATGCCCACGATGTCGGCGAAGCCCTGAAGACCGAGCCCGACTGCTTCACGGATCCGGTTCTCGCTGATGCGCCGAAAGCCCTGCGGGACGCTACTCACTGCGTGCCTCCGTCGACGTGGCGAATGCGGGCGTGGCACCCGCACAGTCGGTTACCGCGCGGGCCGCGGCGACGAGCGGCGGCCCGATCATGTGACCGTCGACGGTGGTGATCTCTCCGTGGGCGGCCTCCGCGGCGGCCACCACGGCAAGCGCCGCCGCGAGTTCCTGGGGCGTGGGCCGGAACGCCTTCTGGATGACGGGAAGTTGCTGGGGATGTATGGCGACCTTGCCGAGGTATCCGAGATCCGCGGCTTCGTCGGCCTCGTGCTTGAGCCCGTCCGGATCACGCAGGTCGAAGTAGGGGGAGTCGATCGCGGGCAGGCCCGCGGCAGCCGCGCCGACAGCAAGAACGGAACGTGGCTGCCGCAGGGCCCGGCTGTTGAGGCGGCAGTGGGCGGCGGCCGCGTAGTCGGCGGCCCCGAACAGTACTCCCGCCAGAACGCGTGTCTGCAAGATCGTACTGAGGCGCTGAATGCCCACCGGCGTTTCGATCAGTGCCCAGACACACCGCTGTCCGTCTTCATCCGCGATGATCTCCGCGACGATTTCCACGTCCCGCGCGGATTCGACCTTGGGCACGACAAGCACGGCCGGCCGCACCCCTGACTCAGCCACCGCGAGGAGGTCTTTCAAGCCGTGCACCGTTCCCGGAGCGTTGATCCGCACCCCCGCCGCCGTAGTGCCTGAACCCTCAGCCGCCGCGCGTTGGGACAGCCAGGTGATCACTGCCTCGCGCGCGGCGTTCTTGCTGTCGGGCGCAACCGAGTCCTCCAAGTCCAGCAGGGCGACGTCCGCGCCTGAGCGGACAGCTGTGTCAAACCGTCCAGGCGCCGTACCCGGAGTGACGAGCCAGGTGCTGCGGCCTTGGGCGGACGCACCCTGGCGGCCTCCGGGGAGAGATCGAGAGCGCTGCACGCCGCCTCCTGAGGTCTGTTGTCGTCCCATCTGGTGTCACTCTCCGAGGATGGGCTCAGTTGTTCGATGGGGGCGACCGTGTGAAGGGCGTCCCGCAGGCGTCCCGCCCTGGCAAAGGAGTCACAAGACGAGTGCGCTGAGTGATGGGATGAAGGAGTGGATAGAGACCGCTTGTCTTCCGCTGACGGTGGCCCGCCGCGCGCACGGCCTGTCGATCCGTGACCTTGTCGCGACCACCTTGTGTCACATCCGGCCTGACAACGTGGGTGGTGCCTCGAAGTCGTGGCGCGGCGAAATTATTGGGGACAGTTTCTTGGCCTTCGCTGTGGGCCCATGAGCTAGGTCCAAGTGTTCTTCAGTAAGTAGGCCTTCAGCTCGGAGGCGTGGCTGGCCATGGCCACGGCGCCCGGGTCGACCTCGGCGATCTCTCGCCACATGCGGACCGTGACTGTGGCGAACGCCCGCAGGGCCTCCGGTGTGGCCTGGCGCCAGGACGGCAGGCGGCGTACCCAGCTCAGTGCATGGCCGACCTGGTGGCCAGCTTCCATCATCCGCAGGACCATCCCGAACGGGTCGATGAACGGGGCGCCACGGGCGGGACGCACCCAGTCGACGATGTACGCGTACTTGTCGATGAGGATGCTGTGCGGGCCGATGTCGGTGTGTAGCAACGTCCTGCCGGCGAAGTGCTTGGCCATGCCCTCGTCGGCGTATCGGGCGTACCGCTGTTCGGCCCAATCGATCTCGGTCAGTTGCCAGAACGACGCGTACTCGTCGGGGATGTGTGCCAGCGACACCTCGCGTAGGGCGTCGATGACGTACGTCAGGTCGCCGCTGTTGGTGAAGTTGGCGCGGTAGCCGTCGATGGCCTGGAAGCCGGTCATCAGCCAGCCGTCGGCGTCGACCCGCCACAGCAGGCGCGGGCACGCGTTCGGCAGATGCGGTGTGATGGTGGCTTCCCGCACGAGGGGCAGCGCCGTCGGGGAGTCGACGGGGGCCGCCTTCATGAAGACGGTTCCGCGCTCGGTGTCGAGGAACGCGGCCAGCTCGCAGCCGACCGGGTGGCGGTCCCTTCTGGCCCCGCTGACGCGGCCCGTCTGAGCTTCGACGGTGCGTCGGACTTCCTGTGGCAGATCCTCGAAGGTGTAGGCGGTAATGGACACAAGAGCGGTTCCTCGTCTGTCAGTTAAGTGTGAAAGCTCGATGGTCATGAGGGGTAGGTCGCCGTCAGCGCCGCGAGATCCGCCAGCGCCACGAGTGCGCGGGCCACATGGGCGAGCCCTTCCAGATGGTCGGCCGCGGTCAGGTCGTTCCCGCCAGCGCCCTTCTGTAGTTCCCTGCGCGCCGACGACACAGCCCATTCGGCGGCCCGGCGGTTGCCGTCGTTGGAGATGAACCTGATGAGCGCATCCACGTGTGGGAGGAGCGTCTCGACGTCAGTCCGTAAGAGCGGGGTCAGCTCTTCGACGCGCTGGCGTGCAGGCAGGGTCTGCGGCAGTTCACGGGTCGCCATCAGCGCTTCCTCGCAGCGGGCTCTGCAGGCCACCGCGTCCATACCCGCCGTCGGGGACTGTGCGACCTTCAGCTGGGCGCGCGCGGCTACCTGCTGGACCGCGGCCGGTGAGCACAGGGAGTGCGGGGAGTGCATCGGCACCGACCAGTAGGAGCGGCCGCCACCCGCGGTCGCGGCGGTTAGGTCGGGGCGCGGCACGCCAATGTAGTAGTCGGATCCGAGGAGCATCGCCCCGGGGATTCGCCAGTCGCGTGGGACGGTCGGCGGGAGCAGGAAGTAGAAGGCGGCGTTCCTCTCGTCCACGAAGGCCGGTCCGCCGTGCAGCGTCGCCTCCAGGTGAGAGGCGACGCCCTCGGGCTCCGTGGTGCCGGCCGCGAGGTGGACGAGGGCAGCGGGCATGCGCACGGCGGCGAACAGGACGCCGACCGAGAGCAGCGTGACGCCCCGCTTCTCCCACTCTGCAGAGGCGGCGGATGAGCTGGACGAAGCCAGCAATAGCCATGCCGCGACCCTCGGGTCTGTGCCACGCATGGCGGACATCCCAATCCCGGGCTCAAGGCCCTGATGGGATGCGAAAGCGCCTACTCCGGCCATACCGAGCCCCCAAGCGGCTGTTCCGTTAGCGGATACGGGGAGTAAAACGAGGACTACGCTGGAACGGGTAGTGCCTGTAAGCATCAACCGGTATACCGTGTATAACGCCCTGCTTGGGAGGGTGGACCGATAGTGACCAATGCACGTCAGCGCAACGAACGGCTCCAACAGGCTTTGAAAGATGCCAGCCTGACGTACGACGGCCTCGCTGCCGATGTGCGGGCCATCTCCGCTGAAGCAGGTGATCCGCTGCGTACCAACAGGTCCGGCGTCATGCAGTGGGTCAAGGGCAGGCCGCCCTCCCCTGTCACGGCCGGATACATTGCCGAAGCACTGAGCCGTCGGCTTGGCCGTCAACTGCGGCCTGCCGATCTGGGGTTCGACGCCCCGGACATGGAACAGCCCCACAGTCGGCTTGGGTTGGCTGTAGGGCTGGATCCAGTGGACACGCTACGGCGAATCGGGGAGGCAGACATCCATCGGCGCAAATTCCTCACGGCGGCCGCCTATTCCGTCGCCGCAGCGGCGCTGCCGCTGGGCACAGAGCAGGCCGTCGACTACGCGCAGCGCGCACGTACCGCCCACACCGGGCGAGCGGGCCAGGCCGAAATCGACGCCGTCCGCGACATGACCAACCTGTTCACCGCCGTTGATGAGCGCCACGGCGGACAGCACGGGCGCAGCGCGGTCGTGCAGTACCTTCGCACCGATGTCGCCGCCCTGTGCGAGGCGCAGTTCGCGACCGAGAGCGAGCACAAGCAGGCCATGTCGGCAGCCGCCGCAGTGGCCTATCTGTGCGGCTGGAAAGCCTACGATGCCTCCGAGCACGGTCTCGCCCAGCGCTACTACCTTCAAGCACTGGCACTGACCCGCGAGGCCGGGGACCGCCTCCACGAAGCGTGGATTCTGCGCATCCTCGCCCACAACGGCATGGACATCCGGCGACCAGAGCACACCCTCGCCCTCGCCGACTCCGCGCTCGCCCTCGTCAAGAACCGCGTCAACCCGGCGACCGAGGCCCTGTTCTCGGTAACCAGGGCACGCGCCCTCGCAGTCGCTCGGAGAGGGCCTGAGGCGGCCAGCCAGATCCGCGCCGCCCAGGATCTCGCCATGGCCGGCCAGGTCGAAGCGCTGCCCGAGTGGGCCGCACGCTGGGGCTCACCCCTGGCCACCGTGTCCAGCCACACCGCGAAGACGTTCCGCGCACTCGGCGACCACGCCAACGCCGAGCGCCACTACGGAGCCTCCGCGCGCGGACGAGTCCAGAACGAACAGCGCCGCATCAGCGCCCTCACCATGGCCGCGCAAGGCCGAGAACAGGCCGCCCAAGGGCACCTGGAAGAAGCCTGCGGCACCTGGTCGAAGTCGCTGACATCGTTCAGCGGGGTCCGCTCCGACCGGGCCGCGAAGGAAGTCCGGGCGATCCGACGGCATCTGCGGATCTTCCACGGCCGCGGTGTCCGCGCAGCCTCTGTCCTCGACGAACAGGCACACGCCTGGCAGAAGGCGTACGCCGCCAACTGACGGAGGGCTTCATGAACGAGGTGAGCTACCAGCGGCACGAGGATGGAGCAGCCGCCGGAGAGCTCGACACGTTCCTGGCCGCCTACCAGGAGGTGTACAAAGAGCCACCGTACTGTGAAGGGCCCAGCGACGTCAGCGAGTTCATGGAGCACTACCAGGTGCATGCGAGGCGCCCGGGGATGCGGCTCGTCCTGGCCCGCAACGAGGACCAGGTCGTCGGCTTCGGCTACGGCTACCACCTCGCACGGGACACCCGCTGGTGGGCGAACGTCCAGGACGTCGAGCTGCCCGCCGAGTTCATACAGGAGGATGGCAAGCGCACCTTCGTGATCATCGAGCTGGCTGTGCGCAAGCCTTTGCGGCGGCGGGGGATCGCCGCCGCGATCCACGCGCGGCTTCTGGACGGTCTGGACGCTGAGCGCGTCACGCTCACGATGCGGCCCGAGGCGGAAGCGGCGCCCGCGCAATCCGCATACGCCGCGTGGGGCTACCGGAAAATCGGCGTGTCACACCCGTGGGCCGAGGCACCGCTGTACGACTGCATGCTCCGCGACCTGCGCTGAACCGACCCCTCCGCCGATGTCAGCGGGCCACTGGACGGTGTACGTATGGCACCCACCCGGCCCGATAGCCTGGCGGCGCCCGATCCGAACAGCATCAAAGCGGGGGATCCGCTCGCTCGTTCAGCAGCCGGAAGACCCGACACGGACCGAGGTGCACGAACGCCGCCCAGGGCCAGGTATTCCTGCATCGGCATCACAGGCCTCCTCCGGCCATCACGAGACGGTTGATGACACGGTCAGCGCTGGCCCGTCCGGATCCGGCTTCGACGATGTTGAAGTTGTTCGTGATGCTGGGCCCCACGGGGGCCTGGGCGGCACGGCCACACTGGCGCCCGTACGTCTCCAGAGGTCCGCCGCCGTTGCCACCCCGCCCGCGCGGCCTGCGCGTGGGCGGGGTGAGGGTTCGGTGTCGGCATGGGCCGGTGCGGCGGCGAGGGTGATGATGGGGCGCGCGAATGGCTTTAACACCGCTGGACGGCCCCACTTTTCCGGCCTCAGCTGGACCAGCCCAAACCGGACGCCCGCTGATCCGGCCTCCGTTGGCCCCACCTGACACCTGCTGTAGATCCGTAGGAAGGGGCCAGAGCGGGCCGGAATCGAACCAACGAGTGGGTCCAGGTCGAGCCGAGTTTGGTGGGGCCAATTGCGCCGAGGAAGCCAGCGCGCGACACATCGAACAGCTGATGATCAACATCGTGAACGGAATGCAGACCGGGCGTTGTGGTCGCAGACGGGCTGGCCGCAGGAATCGACGCGGGTGATCCGGACCGTGTCGAGATTGGCGAAAAGGGGGGTAGGGCATAGGGTGCGTCTCCCTCGTCGTGCAGGAGGCTCCCGGCCCACAACCAGCGGTGCTACCGCGGAGCATAGCCAGCAGTAACGCTGTCACCCATCAGGGCGCAGGGGGCTCGTCCACGTCCGTCTCAGTCCCTGCCCTGCTCGTCGGCGCGCCTGCTTGCCTCGCAGGCGCGCCCGGGGCCCAGTCGAGCGGTGACTGGGGCAGCTGCTTAGCCAAGAGGCACCTTCGCGAAGGGCTCCCATTCGTACATCTGGTTATCTCGATGGATCACGATGAGTTCTGCGCTGGTAACGCTGGCGTGCGCCGGTGCGAGGTCGATGCCGTCGAGGATCTGCGCGAGCGTTTCGGCAGGCCCGTCTCCGGCGCTGTACGCCACGGAGACGTGCGGCGTGAACTCTTCGGCGTTTTCCGGGACCTCATCGAGGACATCGCCAATGGCCTGCCGGATGGAGTGCCGGACGTCCCGGACGGGGCCATCGGGATGAACGTGCAGCAGCACCGCTTCGGGATCGAGGACCTCCGGCCCGATCCGCAGGTTGAAAGCCGGAATGGCGGCCAGGCGTATGCGTGCCGCCTCCACAATGGCGTTCACGTCTGCTTCCCTAGCCTCGCCCACGAAACCGATCCCCTGCATGGTCAGGTGGAGCCACCGGTCAGGGATCGGAGTGAGGACATCTCCGAGAGGGGCGAGAGCGGACCGGTACTCAGCGGCCAGCCGGTGCACATCGTCTTGGCCTTCGAACGTCAGGTGCCAGGTGTAGAAGCGGCGGCCGACACTCCAACCGGGCCGCCACCACCAGTGGTTCTGCATGGTCTCGGGTCGCGTGGTCATAGTCCGTGATCAAATCAGGTGGAGCCCGACCCTGGCGAGAGGGCGGCTTGTCTGGGAGCGGAGTCGCGGCAGAACTCTTCGATGGCTTGGCGTAGCCCGGTGCCTGCGGTGCCGCCGCAGTTTGATCGGCCGATCCCAGAGCACAGTTCGCCGAGCCGGCGGGTGACCGGCGTCATACGGTGGTCCGAGGGGAGAGCGAAGACGGGCGCGAGGGCTTCGAGCGCTCCTTCTGCTTCGCCCGCGGCGAGATGGGCTGCGCCCTGGCTGATGTGGATCTGCGCCTCGGTGCCGTACGCCCGGATCGGCTGCGCGTGCAAGAGAGCGAGGGCGTTGTCGGCGGACCGCAGGGCATCGGCTGGCTGGCCGATACGCAGCTGAACGGCTGCCGCATAGTTCTCCTGCCGCGCGGGCGAGCAGGAGAATATGCCGCCGATCTCGTCCTCGGGAGTTGCTGCTGCGCGCGCGTCCTGGGCACGGAAGAGGGCTCCCGTGGCCTCTTCCTGCGCCCCGAGTTGAGACCAGGCGTCGGCTTCCTGGCAGGCGAGCAGCACCGCGACTGTGCCCGTGGTGTTGTACGTGGCGCCGCGCCGGGCGAAGTTGACCGCCTCGCGGAGTCGGCCATCCCAGAACGCCACCTTGGAGCGGGTCGACAGCACCCAGGCGCGCAGGTCGTTGTGCCCGGACAGTTCGGCGCACAGCCATGCCGTCCGTCCGTGGGTGTCCGCTTCGCGGAGTTGGCCCAAGTCGGAGGACATCCAGGCCAGGAGCCCGCACAGGTAGCCGGCGGCGACGTACAGGTCTGCCGACTGGCGGGGGTACTGGTGGCCTTCGAGAAGGGCGAAGACACGGTCGCGCAGTGCCCGGGTCCTCGCGAAGAGCGCCAGCGGTTCTGACGTGAGGTAGTCGGAGGCGAGCGTCCGCGTGTCAGCCACGAGTTGTTCAAGGGCAATGTCGCCGACGTTCGAGGATTCCGCCCACTGTGCCCATGTCGCGGACTCGTCGGCGGCGAGACGTAGAAGGTCCGTCCCGGCGGGGCCAGTTGGGGTGACGATGGGCGACGGCGTGATCGGTGCAATCGGCGGTGCGACGGATTGCGGCTGGCGGGTGAGCAGTTGGAGGTCTGCCTCCGGCAGCATACGCCGGTCTTCCAAATCGAGCAGGTCTTCGACCCGGCACCCCATGGCGTCCGCCGTGGCGAACAGGACGGGCAGGCTGGGTCGGCGCGATGAAGGGCCGGGCCATTTCTCCCACTTGCCCACGAGGGATGCGTCGGCGGCGACATATTCGCCTGAGGCTCTGGTACTGGCTTGGGTGATGCGGTCTGCTGCGTCTTGAAGCGTCCAGCCGTTGGCGTGCCGCCAAGCCTCTCTCGGACGCATACGGAAGCGCGTGCGCATCTCTATGGCGATGTCCGCGAGCGAGCATCCGGCGGCGGTCATGTCCTGGCGGAGGGCGTCCCGGTCTGCCTTGGAGCCAGGTTTTGAGGAAGCGTTCATCGGCATGCTCCCGGTGCGGTGTGTGACCTCAAAGTAGCCGCGTCGCCGCTCTCCCGGGCGGGGGTGACCTTGAAAGTGCGGGATACGCAGTCCAACCATCTACCTGGGCCTGTCAATCAGCCCAGGTCAAGGGGCTGTTGGGCGTCCAGAAAAGTTGGTCATTGGCGCCCGTGACGTGAGCTGTCCGGCTTGGAACCGTAGTAGCACCGCAAATAACTACAGCCCCAAGGACAGAGATGTCAGCTGGTCAGGACACGCGTGACTGGGACGGTCTCGCCACGCGGGCGACACCTGTCCCGGTGCCGGATCAAGGAGTCGTTGCATGACGCAGATGGTGAGCGCTGCTCTCACCGTTGTCTCGGCTCAGATGCGTGCAACCGATGCCCCTGCACTGTCTGTTGGACCGGACGGTGATGAGAGCGTGCACGATCCGAGCGACAGCAGGCCCGCCTTCCTTCATGGTCTGCGGCCGTTCGTGCGGGGATGGCCGGTGCATCCGACAGCGGTCCGGCTGGCGCGGGTGCATGCCCGGACCTGGCTGACGATGTCCGGGTGGCCGGGAGACCGGGATGAGGCCCTGCAAGTCGTGCACGAGATCGTGGACAACGCAGTCCTGCATCCCGTGGACGTTCTCGACGACGGGATGGTCGAACTGGCCTTGTCCCTCTCCGAGGACGGCGACTTGGTCATCGAGGTGACCGACCCGGACCCCCGGTTCCCCGGCTTCACCGACGCCGTCAACGCGGGGCCGGACACGGGACTTGGCCGTGTCCGTGCGCTCGGCGGCGAGATCGCCTGGGGAACGCCGGACGCCGAGCACGGTAAATCCGTGCGAGTGCGGCTGCGCCCATCCCCACCCTTCCGTGCCTGAACACCGCCCCCTCCCCCTGGCGTTACCCGTCCCGCCGGCCCCCGTGAACCACGACTTTTGAGGATTGTCATGCCGTCCCCCGCTGACGCCGCCCCCACCGAGCCTCATGCGACACCCGCCGACGCCCCCACCGCTCCGTTAGAGGTGCGCGAGGACATCGCGGCCGGCTTCGAGCTGAGTCTGACCGTCGTAGTCCGTCCGGACGCCGACGCGTACACGCGCGAGCTGGTACGGACCACGCTGGAAGGCAAACGCTGGCCGGGCAACGCCACCAGGGCCGCCAGCGTCGCCGCCATCCTCATCGACAACGCTGTCCGCCACGGCGCGGTTTTCCCCGACGGCACGGTCAGCCTGCGCCTGGCCGTGGACGCCGACACCCGCGAGCTGGCCATCGAGGTCGAGGACGCCTCCCACGAGTTCCCCGGCTTCGCCGGAGCCACGCAGCGCAACGACGGCAGGACGCCCAACGGGCTGTGGTGGGTCGCCCAGTACAAGGGCCGCCTGTCGTGGACCGTGACCAAGGACGACGACGCCCAGACCGTCGGCAAGCGCGTACAGGTCATCCTCCCCGCCTACTGAAGAGCGCCACCAGCCCGCTTTCCCCCTCTACGCCGAGGACCCCATGCCTTCCCCCCAGCCCGTCCCCCGCTCTTCCGGTCACCGTCGCCGCGGGCGAAACCGCCCCCGGATAGACCGCTACCTGCTCGACACGGTCGCCGGCGCGCTAGTCGCTCCTCTGGCCTGTATCACGGTGCTGTCCTGCGTGACCGTCGCCGCGACCGCGGCATTCGGCCTGACCGTCGTGCAGACCGCGATCGCTCTAGCGGGCAGTCTGCTGGTCACGGGGATCGTGGGCGGCGCACGCGTGCACGCGGTCGCTGCTTCCTTGCAGGCCGCCCGCGACGCCGACCTGGAGCGGGTCGCGAGCGCGGTGGCGGCCACGGAGAAGAGCCTCATCTGGACTGCGGAGGAGCTGTGCCGGGGAAAGGTTCCCCCGCTGCCCAAGGAGCCCGACCTGGAGGAGACCGGCGTCCTCGGTACGGTTTTGGCGGCAGTAGGGAACCTGAAGGTGCAGGGGGTCGCCGCGCAGCTGAGGGTGCACAACGAATCGCAGGCGGCCGTCCTGGTGACGATGCACCAGACCCTGGCTCGGCGCCAACACACCCTGATCGCAGGCATGTTGGAGCACCTGACGCTGCTCCAGGACAGTATCGAGGACCCGCATCTCCTCCACCGGATCTTCCGGATCGACCACCTGGCGACACGGTTGCGCCGTCTGGTCGAGAGCGTGGCGATCGTCCTGGGCGGGAAGTCGCTGCGTCAGCCCCGCAACGCGGCCCTGGTATCGAACGTGTTGCGCGGTGCGAAGA
Source organism: Streptomyces sp. NPDC047072 (assembly GCF_040643855.1). Classification (NCBI taxonomy): domain Bacteria; kingdom Bacillati; phylum Actinomycetota; class Actinomycetes; order Kitasatosporales; family Streptomycetaceae; genus Streptomyces; species Streptomyces sp. NPDC047072. The sequence goes on from NZ_JBEYVC010000016.1 coordinate 24,196, forward strand.
GCGAGGTCGTGAAGTACGAGCGGGTGCTGACCGCCAGCGCTGACGTGGGCGCGGCATTCGCGCTGCCCGCTCACGTGCACCCCGACGTCACGCACCTGCTGGCCGAACTCATCGACAACGGCCTGGACAGCTCGGACCCGAATTCCAAGGTGATTGTCCGGGCACAGAAGGTCGCCAAGGGCATAGTCATCGAGGTCGAGGACCGTGCGCTGCTCGTCATGGATCCCATCAAGAGGGCCCGGTTGAACGAGCTGCTGTGCGACCCGAACCCCGTCGACATCGCGGAGCAGGTCCGCACGGGCAACCTGGGTCTGATCGTCGCCGCCAAGACCGCCGCCAAATACGGTCTTGAGGTGTGGCTGTCGGTGAACCCGACGGGCGGTACCACGGCCAACGTTGTCGTGCCGAACCACTACCTTGTCCCGGCGGCGCCGGTCATCGGTACCGTCTCCGTCCCGGCCGTGCGGGAATCCGTGCGCACTCCCGGACGGGAGTCGGAGCGTACGGCCGATCGCGAGCCGCCTCCGCCGCCCGTCCCGGCCGCCGCTTCCGCCCCGCCGCCCGAGAGCGCGGGATCCGGGGGCCTGGATCCCCTCCCGAAGCGGAGGCGCGAGCCGATCCCCGCGGCGTCCCCCAAACAGGAGCCGGCCGTTGCGACCCAGGCCGCGAACCCGCGGACGGCGGCGAGCTGGCGCCGAAACCTGCGCGCCGGCCTCCAGGCCGATCGACCCCCCACCCACGACTCACCCCAGAGTTCCACCTCATGACCCACGCCCCCACCGCACCCCGGCCCTCGTCCAAGGAGATGCGGCAGGAGCTGGCCCAATTGCTCGACGCGTACGCCGCCGTCTGGTCTCTCGGCGTCACGCACTCTCTTCCGAAGCGCAGGCGGAAGCCGGCCCCCGTGCCGTCCCCCGAGCAGGAGCCGGCCGTAGCGCGCCAGGCCGCGAACCCCCGGACGGCAGCGGGATGGCGCCTCAATCTGCACGTCGGCCTCCAGGTCGATCCGTCCCCCACTCCACGACTCACCCCGGAGTTCCACGTCATGACCCACGACCCCACCACACCCCTTACCTCGCCCAAGGAAGTGCAGCAGCAGCTGGCCCGGCTGCTCGACGAGTACGTTGCCGACACCCCCGGCGCCACGCACGCTCTGCTCGCCTCCCGGGACGGCATGCTCCAGGCGGCCGTCACGCACATGGACAGAGACTGGGCGGAGAAGACGGCCGCCGCGTTCGCCTCGGTGGTCAGCCTCGCCAGGGGCCTGACCGGGCCGACGGACAAGCAGATGCCCGCGAAGCAGTGCCTCATCGATCGGGACGACGTCCTGTTCCTGGCGACCGAGGCGGGCGCGGGCAGCGCCTTCCACGACGACGGCAGGACTGTGGCGACGATCCTGGTCGTGTTCATCAGCCCGGACGCGGATGTGGACGGGGTCTCCTTCGAAGCCGGCCGACTGGTCCAGAGGTTCGCCCCGTTCATGACCACCCCTGTTCGTGTGCACGATGGTCTGGGCGCCGGTGTCGAATGAACTCCCGTCCCGGCCCGGATCCGGACCCTGCAAACGAGACGTCCAGCATCGTCCGCCTGTACACGCTGACCGGCGGGCGCACTCGCCCGCGTCACCGGCTCAGCATGCACACCGTGGTCGGTGCCGGGCGCCGCACGCCGCCCGATGTGTCCGAGGAGAGCGCGAAGATCATCGAGCTGTGCGGTCAGCACTCGCGCCCGCTCGTCGAGCTGTCCGGGCTTCTGAAGGTGCACCTGACCGCGGTGATGGTGCTCGTCTCCGACCTGATCGACGCCGGTGCGGTGAGCCTTCCAGTGCCGGAGACACCCGGCCAGGACCGCGATACGCAGAAACTGCTCGCGCTGAGCGCCGCGCTCAAGACCCGGTGGCCGCAGACGACCGTGAAGGCCGGGTGAGACCGGCATGACCCATCGTTCCCAGGCAGGCGAGCGGATGGTCTGCAAGGTGGTCATCTCCGGAGGGTTCGGCGTGGGCAAGACCACCGCGATCGGCTCCGTCAGCGACATCCCGCCCCTGCGCACCGAGGAACAAATCACCCAGCAGAGCGCGGCGACGGACAGCCTCAACGGGGTCGAACGGAAGACGACCACCACGGTCGCCATCGACTTCGGCCGGGTCGGATGGGACGTTCCCATCCCGATCGAGCTGTACCTGTTTGGAACACCGGGACAGCCCCGTTTCTGGGACTTCTGGTACGACCTGTCGGACGGCTCTTTCGGCGCGTTGCTCCTGGCCGACACCCGCCGGCTCGACACCAGTTTCCGCGCCGCCGACTTCTTCGAGGAGATCGGCCTCCCGTACGTCATCGCCGTCAACGTGTTCCCCGGCACCCCCCGTCGGCCCATCGCGGAGATCCGCGAGGCATTCGACGTCGAGGACCGTGTGCCGGTGTTGTTCTGCGACGCCCGCCGCCCGGAGTCCGTGGCCGGAGCACTGCGCGCTCTCATCAAGTACGTCGTACAGATTCGTTCCGCTACTTCCAGCCTCTTGGACGCGTGATGACCTCCCCTTATCCCCCGGCTGTAGCCCCCACCACCCAGCACCGGATCCAGACCTTCACGGACGACCCGGCCACCGAACTCGCAGAGATGTCCGCCCGCCTCACTCGCTTCGCCGAGCTGGGCATCACCATGCAGGGCCAGGAGATCCTCGACGACATCGCCACCGAGATGGCCAGCCAGAGCGGCTTCGTCCACGCCATGGTGAACGCCTTCGGCGAGCAGCAGACGTTCCTGGGCCTGCACAACCCGCCGCCGGAGTCGGGCTATCCCACCGTGGGCCGCACCATGCGCCGCGACCACGGCTACTGCCCGGAAGTCGTGCGCCGCAAGCTCGGCCTGCCCCTGCCCGACGTGGCCGCATCCCCTCGCTTCCAGAGCAACCACGTCGTCGATGCCATCGGCATCCAGTCCTACTTCGGCGAGCCCATCGTCGACCAGACGACCGGCCTGGTCCTGCTCACCGTCTGCATCGTCGACCCGGAGCCGAGGACCCTCGCCGACGCGGTCCGGCTGCAATCCACCGTCCGCAAGACCACGTTCATCACCGCCGACATCCTCAAGATCCCCATACCGACGACTCGTTGAGGCGCCGCCCGCGCAGGAACCCTCCGCACGCGGGTTGTGTCTACACCACGCCTTCGCCGCCCCCACCCGGCAGCCCCCCGAACCCCGGGGCCCGGCCGCACTGCGCCTTGCGACCCCGTACAGGGAGAGGGAGACGACCATGCCCACCACACCGCCGCCCGCGCTCACGACCCTCCTCAGACCCGACCACCATCGGCTGTGGAACGAGGCCGACGCCTTCGCCGCCGAACTCATCGCGCCCCGCGTGAAGTTCATGGAAGAACACCCGGACAAGATCGAGCGGAGGATTCCCCAACTCATGGCCCAGAGAGGATGGTTCGGTGTGACCATCCCCTCCCAGTACGGCGGGATGGCGGCCGGGCATGTCGCCAAGACCGTGTTGATCCACCGCGCAGCTGTAGTGTCCGGGGCCGCGGCGGCCATCCTCCAGGCCAGTCTGATACCCGTCGGCGCGGTGCAGAACTGGGGCACCCCCGAGCAGAAAACCCTGTGGCTGCCGCAGGCGGCCGCGGGGACGACGCTGTTCTCGATCGCGGTCACCGAGCCGGATGCGGGGGGCCACATCGGGGGTATCGAGACGGTCGCCGAGCAGGTAGGAGATTGGTGGGTGATCACCGGCGAGAAGCTCCACATCGGGAACAGCCACCTGGCCGGCCTCCATGTGGTCGTCGCCCGCACCGCCCCGCCCGACGTCCCCGCTTCCCGGGCTCTGACCGCGTTCCTCGTCGAGGACGGCCGCAAGGGGCTGACCAAGGACAAGCACCGGCGGGGACTGGGCATGCACGGCTTCAGCGCGGGCCGGCTGCGCCTGGACCACGTCCGGGTACCGGCGGGCAACGTCCTCGGCGAGGTCGGACGGGGCATGGCCGTGGCGCAAAGCTCCAGCATCCTCTACGGGCGCCCCAACCTCGGCGCAGTCTCCCTCGGTATCCACGAAGCTCTCGTGGAGACAACCGCCCGGTGGATGGCGGCCCGCCCCCGCTACGACGGGCACCTGTCCGACCTCCCCGTCCCCCGATTCCGCCTCGGCGCCATGCAGGACCGATTCCAGACCGCGCGGGGCGCCATCTATCAGGCTGTGAACCTGCTGGACGAAGGCGCGAGCTGTGACGCCGAGCTGATCGGCGCCAAGCACACCAGCCACCGGCTCGCCGCCGACTCCGCGCGCGAGGCGATGGAACTGCACGCCGCCGCTGCCCTCGGCATCGACTACCCCCTCCAGCGGTACTTCCGCGACGTCCAGTACACCTATCCGCCGGCCGGAACCGGGGAGGTCCAGCTCATCCATCTCGCGGCGGAGGCTCTCCACCAGCGCTTGATCAGCTGGTCGGAGTGGCTGGCCGCCGACGCGTCCTGGGCGCCCCCCGAACCGCCCCCCGCATAAGCCCCCGTACGCGGCAGCCCCCGTGAATCACAACCTGCCTCCCACGGGTCCGCGCCCTGACGCCGCGCCGATCCTTCCCGGTCCGGTGGCGGGGCGAAGTCCCTTTGTTCTTCCGGTTGTTGGCGTCTCCTGAAAGAACGAAGGGGCTGCTCCTGGCCCTGTGTCGCCGAGTGTGGGGTTCTGCGGCACAGGGCTGGAGCGACCAACCGGCCCGGACACCGGGCCTGCTCCAGCCAGCGATCGAATCAACCATGGGGAACCAGTGACCTCCCTCACCGGCCGCCACCTTGAGCTGCGCCATCGGATCACCACGATCGCGCGCACAGTGTCGTCCCTCGTTCAGGAGACAACCGGCCTCCCGGCGGAGGTCCGCTTCCGCCCCGTACCAGCGTTGCAGGAGCCCCATCCGTGTCCATGAGCCCGACCACGTCCGCCACTCAGGCATTCGCCGAGATACAAGCGGCTCAGTACCGTCACACCAGGGACGGGTTGCCTCCCCTCGTGTCGTCGGTGCTGCCGGTCGCCGTTGAATGCCTGGTGTGCGGCACTCCGCGCGTCGTGACCCTCAACCGCCTCCGAAGAGGACGCACTTGTAAGCACAAGAGTGTTGTTCCGCAGATGGCAGTGCAATTGGCTGCCCAGCACGGGTGGCGCCCACGTCGTACTTTCCCGGGCAGACGCTCCGATGCTTGGGCTCTTGAGTGCTCGACGTGCTCCAGACCCGATTCCCTCAGCCTGAACGACATAACGGAGAGGGGGGCCGTCTGCCCGTGCGCCGGGTTCGCCGCCGAGCTGCGCACTGCCGGGTACGAACCGAAGGTCCCCTATCCAGGGACCGCGAAGAAGCCTTGGCCGTCGGTCTGCACGGCCTGCGGAAGCGATCGGACCTGTTCCCTGAGTCACGTCCGTGCAGGTCTCCGTTGCAAGCACCGCGGGGCGCTGCCTGGCGGTGTTGGAGTGATGCTCGCCGGGAATCCCCTCGGCGCCAGCCGGTGACGGTGCACCGCGCTCACCTGCCGGATGAACGATGGGACCACATCGCGGCTGCCGTTCTGCCGATGCTGTTCGACCTGACGCAGCAGATTGCGCGCTTCGGCGCCGCTGCCGATCCGTGGAAACACCTGCCTGGCTACGACACCGAAGAGTTCGCTTCGCCCATCACGAACGGAACGGCGTAACCACACGATTCAGAAGCTTCCACCGGTAAGAGCCCCTGACTCTCCCTGAGTTGCTGGCTGCTGTCTCCGGACAGAGGTGATGCGGGGACAGCAGCCAGCCCCTCCATACGCGGGGCCGGTCAGGTCTGTCCGGCCCCGACGGCATCGCAGTGCACGGCACATCCCCTCGCCGCACTGACAGACGAGGAACTTCATGGCGACCCCAATTGGCCTCTTCAACCCCTGACCGCCCCAAGGAGCCCTGTTGTGACCCTCACCTGCCAGGCCGCCGTCCTGCCCGCCCCCGGCCAGCCCCTGGAGATCCGCGACATCCAGCTCACCGAGCCGCAGCCCGGCGAGGTCCTGGTCCGCACCGCCGCCGCCGGGATCTGCGGCACCGACCTCCACTTCGCCGTCGGCGCGTTCCCCTACCCCACCCCCACCGTCCTGGGACACGAGGCCAGCGGCACCGTCGCAGCCGTCGGCGCGGGCGTCACCTCCGTGGCCCCCGGGGACCGGGTCATCGTCTGCGACCAGACGTTCTGCGGGCAGTGCGCCGCCTGTCTGAGCGGCGCGATGGTCTACTGCACTGACCCATCGGCCAAACAGCGCCAGCACCAGAGGATGCGGCTGGGCGGCGATCCGATCCGCCAGTACCTGGGCGTCTCGGCCTTCGCCGAACTCATGGTCGTCGACGCGCACGCCCTCATCCCACTGCCCGACGGCATCTCCTTCGAGGCCGGCGCACTGCTCTCGTGCTGCCTGACCACCGGACTGGCCACCGTCTTCAACGTCAACCGGCCCGCGCCGGGCTCCGCCGTCGCCGTCATCGGCACCGGCGGGGTCGGCCTCGGCGCCGTCCAGGGCGCACGGATCGCCGGGGCCTCCCGCATCATCGCGGTCGACGAACACCCCCACCGCCTGGCCATAGCCGAGGAACTCGGCGCCACCGACACCCTGCTCGCCAACGTGGCCACGGCCGCCGACATCAAGGAACTCACCGGCGGCGGGGTCGACCACGCGATCGAAGCGGTCGGCTCGATCGACACCGCCGAGCAGGCTTTCTACGCTCTCGCCCCGGGCGGGCGGGCCACCGTCATCGGCATGCTGCCGGCCGACACCGACATCAACGTGCCCGGCCGTCTCCTACGCGGCGGCCGGTCCCTGACCGGCACCGTGATGGGCTCCGTACGGACCCAGGCCGACATCCCCCGCTACGCCGACATGCTGCTGCTCGGCGTGCTGCACGCCGAGCCCCTGATCACCTCGACACGGCCGCTGAAGGGCATCAACGACGCGCTCGGGGACGCCTCGGAGTGTGCCGGCGTGCGCGCGCTGATCCGGTTCTAGGCCACGAACGCCGTCTGGACCTCGTCGAAGTGACTCGTCCACCACTCCAAGAACAGCGAAGCCGAGAGGAACAGGTGATCACACGAGTGATCGCCGCGGTCGTAATGGAACTCCAGGTGCCAGTAATCGCACATCCGCTTCCACCACAGGCGCAGCACCGCGTCGTTAAGGTCCTCGTCGGCCAGAGGACGCACGGACCGGTAGCCGTGGACGAAGGCCGTCACCCGGGCCAGATCCAGGTCACCCTGCTCGCGTCCGAAGAGCAAGGTGGCCGAGCGGGCGACCTCCTCGCCGAACGAGCCGACCCGGATCCGGTCCCAGTCCAGCACCGCGCTGATCCGGCCCTCGTACCACTTCACGTTCAGGTGCTGGAAGTCGCCGTGCCGCCAGCCGAACGGGCCCAGCGGCGCATCGCTGGTCGGCCGCTGGCCCGCGTACTTGTCCAGCAGCACCAGGCGCTGCTGCACAAAGCCGGTCGCCTCGGCGGCGAACGCGCTGCCGTAAGCCGCGGCCAGGGCCAGGAAACGCTCCGCCTCGGAGCGTGCCCTGTCCGGGCTGGCCACCGACGCGGTCAGGCCGGCGGGCTTCTCGGGCAGCAGCTCCTTTCCGACCTCGTTGAGCGCCCCGTGGATGCGGGCGAGCACGGCGCCGAGCGCGCACGCCTGCTCCTCTCTCAGGTCGGTCCCGGCGATGTGCTCGCCCTCAACCCACGGGAACAGGGCGTAACCGCGGCCGTCCGTCTCGAAGACGAACTCCCCGCCGGTCGTCAGCGCGGCCGGGGCCGCCGGCACACCCGCCGTCGCAAGCGCAGCCACGACCGCGAGGTTGCGCCGCGCCAGGGGCAGCGACACATCGAGGATCTGTTTGAGCACGAAGTCGCCGCGCGCCGTGGAGAGGCGCCAGTTGCGATTCATCAGGCCCTCGGCCAAATAGCGCACCTCGTGGACCCGGCCCAGGTCGTACGCCTTCACCAAGGGCGCAAGGTCGGTGGACACGTCCGGTGCAGACGCCTCAGAAGTCACACCGGCAGGCTACCGATCTCCTCGATCGCCTGCGGCACGTACGGCGAACGCAGCCAGTGGACGACGTCTATGCCTGACCAGCGCGCCGTAATGCACGTCGCGGGCGTCGACATGACGGGCCTGAGCGATCACCACTGGCTGGTCGTGACGAATGTCCTCGACACGGCCGTCGATTTCCACCGAGACCGCTTCGCTCTCGCCACCTGATCCACCACCCGCCGGAACCGGACCGGCTCCGATTGCCGCTAGTTCCGTTCGTGCCCCCGTCACGGACCGAACTGGCCCCCGCACTACACACCGACCAACCACACCGAGAGCGCCGACAGCGACTAACTCATGTCCCTAACCATCGAACACCTCGACGACTTGCCGCCCGCCCCGGTCTCCGCCACGCGGCCCGCGCTGCCCGCCGGTACGCCGATTCTCCTGGAAACGGAGGACCTGACCGTCCTGCGCCTGATCGCCGCCGGTCACCGGCGCATCGACATCGCCGACATCACCTTCAGCAGCACGACCGCGATAGACACGCGCAGGCGGCGGCTGTGCGGCGCTCTCGCAGCGGACAGCAGCGAGCACCTCGCCGCCCTCGGCACGGTCTACGGTCTGATCACGCGCGACCACCTGCCCGACGCACCCAGGACATCGCCCGAAGTGTCCGAGGACGATCAGCAGATCCTCGATCTGATCGTGACCGGGTTGAACGGAACGCGCATCGCGGCCCGGCTCCAGCGCGACGTCGGCCCAGTGAACACCGCTATAGCACGGCTCGTAGGCGCGTTCCACGCGGACAACCGGTGCCAACTCGCCGTTCACGCCGTCCTGGTGGAGGCAGTGACCGGCCGTGCCGTCGATCGGCGCTTTGCCTCCAAGCCGTTGTCGAGTCTGCCTCCGTTCCACCTGACCGTCACGGACACCGGCATCCTCCTGCACACCGCGCCCGCGCAGCCGTCGGCGGATTCCGATCACCGAAGCCTCGCCGACAGCAGCCCGGCTGATCAGGAACCCGAACCGACCGGATCAGACCAAAGCCCGCAGAAGGACATGGCATCGATCCCGCCGGAGCTGGCCACCTGGGTCAGCAATCACGTTGGCCGCCACCACCCGTGGCCCCTGCCGATCGACGTGTCCGGTGCTCGCTCATGGCGGATGTCCTCACCAGAAGGAATCATCGAACTCCGGGTTCCCCGGACCTACGGTGACCTCCAGCGCGAGGTATCCGCACACCGGCACGCCATCAATCGGCTGGACGACGGACGTGCGCCCCACCTGGTCGGGTTCGACCCCAGACTGCGCGCGCTGTTGATCCGCGAGCCGCGGGGCGAACGCATGGACGGCACCCCAGGCACGGGCCTTCACCGGGAATCCGTGCACGAGCAGGCCGGGCAACTCCTGCGCACCCTGCACGACAGCACACTGGGAACCCACGACCGGCAGGCCCGAGCGGCAGAGAACACTCTGCGATACCTCGACTACGTCGACCGCGTGCTCGGCCGGATCGATTCCCCGGTGCTGACCGGACGACGAACGGCCGTCCGGCGCCGCATGCTCGTCCTGCGAGAGGCACTCCCTCAGCTGCCGGCCGCCTTCTGCCACGGCTGCTTCGGAGTCGGCGCCTGGCGGTGGCAACGGCCCACCAGGTCGCTGGCCCTGACCGGGTTCACCCGCTCCCAGTTGATGACCGCGGTCACCGACTTCGCCAGGCCGTCGCTTCTGTGGAGCGACCAGCCCACACTGCAGGACGCCTTCTTCCGGGGGTATGGCCGGCCTCTGGACGAGCGGGAGCAGCTCCTGCTCGGCGATTTCGCCCTCCTGGCCGCCCTTGAGGACCTGCACCACGCTATCCGCCTGGACGACACCGAGGCGCGCCTGTATCTCGCCGATGCCGTCTGTGCGGCCATGGACCGACTGCCCGGCCAACCGTAGCCCCACCCGTGTGAACCTCCCCGGAACCCCGCCCCGTTCCCCGCGATCGCCAGGTATCGGCAATCGCCTGCGGTCTTTCGCACCTCGAACCGTGCCCGACGCCGAAGAGGAATCCGTGCCTAGCCCTCTCATCGATCGCACCGCCAGCAGCAGGCCGCAACTATGGCCGCACCAGCAGGAGTTGGTCTCCGCAGCCGCCCGAACCCTGAGCACCGGCCCCCGGACCACCGGGGTGATGGCGTGCGGTCTCGGCAAAACGCGCGCCGCCTGCGAAGTCGCGCACCTCGTCGCTGCCGACGACCGCGTGCTGATCGTCGCGCCCACCATCGACCTGGTCGGGCAGATCCTGCGCGACTGGAGAGACCACCGGGGCGCCGCCCATCTGGGCCGCGTCGTCGCCGTGTGCTCCGACGACAGTGTCCTCCTGGACCAGGACGGAGAACCGCTGGCGCCGCAGCCGATGATGGTGACCACTGATCCGCAGCAGCTGGCCACTTTCACCAAGGGCCCCGGCCGCGTGACCGTGGCCATCACCTATCAGAGCCTGCCGACGCTGGCCGCGGCCCATGCCCATCACGGGCTTGCGCCCTGGCGCTTGGTGATCATCGATGAGGCGCACCGCAGTGCCGGACCGGTCACGAAGGCATGGGGCCTCGTGCACGACGACGTCGCTCTGCCCGCCGAACGGCGCCTGTATCTGACCGCGACGCCGCTGATCACCGGCGACAGCGCGATCAGCATGGACGACCCGAAAATCTACGGCCCCATCTGCACGAACATCCCGTTCTCCCGTGGTATTGAACTGGGCATGCTCGCCGACTACCGCCTCGTGGTCGCCGTGGCCACCAGCCACGAGGTGCGGGCGCTCGCCGAAGCGGAGACCCACTTCCGCGTCGGGCGGTCGGGAGTGTCCGCCGCCATGCTGGCCCGGCAGATCGCGATCTTGCGCGCGGCGCGGGAACACGACATCAGGAACCTGATCACCTTCCACCGACGCGTCAGCGACGCCCAGTGGTTCGCCGCGACACTCCCGGCTGTCGCCGACCTGCTCGACCCCGGCGAACGCCCGCCCGGATCTCTGTGGGCCGGCCACGTCCACGGCGGTCAGCCGGGCCATGAACGACGCGAGATCCTGGAGCGGCTCCGCACCCGCGACAACGGCCTTAAGGTCGTCTCCAACGCGCGGGTACTCACCGAAGGGGTCGACGCGCCGGATGTCGACGGGGTCGCGTTCTGCGATCCCCGCGAGTCGGTCATCGACATCGTCCAGGGCCTCGGGCGTGCCCTGCGCACCGGTGGCCGCACCGGCAAAGTCGCCTCCGTCATCGTCCCGCTCCTCCTCGAAGACGGCGACGATCCCGAAGAAGCCCTGCTGGGCACGAAGTTCGGGCCCGTCCTGCGCGTCGCCCAGGCTCTGCGGGCCACCGACGACACCCTCGGCCGGCGGCTCGACAGCGCACGCCAGGCCCTGGGCACCCGCGAGCACGGCAGACTGGACCTTGACCAGCGGGACGACCCTGATCCGCACAGCTCCCTTCCCGACTGGATCAGTTTCAGCGGGATTCCCGTGCCGCCGAGCTTCGCCCGCGCCATCTCCATACGGATCGTCCGGTCCGCCAGCAGCGACTGGGCGGAAGGAATCGCCGCCAGCGCTGCCTACTTCGAAACTCAGGGGCATTTGCAGCCTCCCCGCGGCTGGACGACCCCGGAGGGACTCCATCTCTTCCGATGGCTCACGCACCAAAAGATCCGGTATCGCGAGGGTCGGATGACTTCGCAGGAGGCCGCCGAACTCGAACGGCTCGGCATCATCTGGAACCAACGCGACCACATCTGGGAGCAATTCCTCGCAGACCTTGTCAGCTTCAGGAAGGAGCACGGGCACCTCGATGTCCCGCGGAAATATGTGACACCGGCTGGCGGGCCCCTCGGGATCCAGGTGACCGACCGGCGTTCGACCTGGGACAAGCTGAGCGCCGAGCGTCAAACCGAACTCCTTGAACTCGGCTTCATCCGTGACCGCATTGCACACTCCTGGGACCAAGGCTTTCCGGCCTGGCTGGAGTTCACGACGGAATATGGTCACCCTGTCGTTCCAAAGGACTACATCACCGCCAACGGAGTGAAACTCGGGGCATGGCGCATCCTGCAGCTCAGGAGACTCAAGCTTGGCAGGCTGCCACCTGAGCACGCCGAACTCATCACGGCCAACCAACTGCACGTCGACGGACCAGAGGTGCATGAGCGCCGGCATGTGCAGGCGCTCAAGGACTTCCACCAGGCGCATGGCCATGCCGAGGTGCCCTACGACCACGTCACGGCCGACGGTCTGAAACTCGGGACCTGGCTGAGCTACCAGAGGAAAAAACTCCGCGACAACGCCATCGGCGAAGAAATGGCCCGGGAATTCTCCCAGCTCGGCGTGCGAGCCGTACTTCGCAAACTGCCCGGAGGCGGCTGATGCCGAACCCCGCCAGCGTCCCCGGCCCCGCGTTTCCTTACGCCCGTGGAACGGGACGTCGCCGCGCAGCGGCGCACCGAACGCGGAAGCCGCGGCCGTCCTCAGGATCACGCTGCCGGTCCGCGGCGATTCGGCCACGACCAGAGCTCTCGTCCGCCGCTCCATTCAGGGGTGGGCGACATCCGCCCCGCGTAACCGCGGGGGTGCGGACGCGACTCAAACACGCGTGTTCGAAAGCGGTGTCCGGCTCGTTGTCCCGGTCATCATCAGTCATCCCCAACCCGGCCTGCGGGCCGCGCTGTTGGTGATGCGTGCTGGTCGCCGCCTTCGGCGCCTGCCACCGGCACGTTCTCGTTCTCTTGTCCTGTCGACCTGAGGAGTCTCCATGAACCCCGCCCTCGTCACCGCCCATCCTCTCCCTGGACAGCCCGGGGCCGTCCGGGCGGCTGCTGCTCTTTGCCTTGTGACGATGTGCGACAGCACCTCGGCCGGCATCGCGGAGATGTCACGTCCGGATCCGAGGTGGGGGGCATGAGCGTCACCACTCCGATTCCGGCCGCGCTACTGGAATGGGTCCAGAGCATCGTCGGTCCCGTGTCCGAACGCGACGTCTCCCACGACCGCCCCAATTCCCGCGTGTGGGAACTGACTTATGGCACCGGGCGGGCTTTCGTGAAGTTGTCCCCGAACCCGACGTCCTTCGCCCGGGAGACCCGCGCCTTGCGCGAAGTGGCACCCGGTCTGGAACCGGGCACCGTCCCCGTGCTGAGGGGAGCCGACGCGCACCAGCAGGCGCTGCTCCTCTCACCCGTCCCCGGCCGCCCGGTGAAGTCACTCTCTCTCACCCCCGGCGGCGAGCGCGCACTGCACCGCCACGCCGGAGGCTGGCTGCGGCGCTTCCACGGCGGCCCCGGCGATCTATCGGTCCAGGACCACAAGGACGCCGCCGCCGAGATCGCCCGGGCCGCAAGCGGTGCCGACAGGCACCTGGAACGGGCCGGGGATCTGATCAGCGCCCAGGAACAGCAGACCGTTCGGTGGCATGCCGCCGAGTTCAGCCACGTCGGACCGCTGCCCGCCGCATATGTCCACGGAGACTTCCAGCCCCGCAACTGGCTGCTGGACACCGACCGCGCGAGCACCACGTTCGGGACCGTGGACTTTGAACGCGCCCGACCGCACGCCGCAGTCGCCGATGTCGTCCTTCTCGCCTGCGGACCCTGGGTCGGGCGGCCCGACCTAGAGCGGGCGTTCTGGGACGGGTACGGCCGCGGACTTACCGGCGAGGAGGAACGGGCGCTGCGCTGTCTGTCCGCGCTGGACGCGGCGAGCGCCATCGCCTGGGGCGTGCCAGGCGGGGACCAGGAGATCGTCGAGCGCGGGCGGGCCACGCTGGCCCGGCTGGAGGTGCCGGCCGCGTGAGCGATCTGTACCTGAGCCCGGTGAACGTGATCGTTGTCCTGGTACGCGACGACGGCCGCGTTCTGGCGGTGCGGCACAACGCAGCATCCACGACCTCACCGCGTCAAGTCACCGTGGTCGGGGGCAAGTTGGAGGCCGGGGAGTTCGTGGACGAGGGCGCTCTGCGTGAACTCGCCGAGGAAACCGGTGTCCGTGTCGCGCCCGAGGATCTGGAGTTCTGCCAGCTGATGCACTACGAGGGCCCGGACGGAGTGCGGGTGATCGGGGCCGTGTTCACCGCTCAACGCTGGCAGGGCGAGGCTCACAACGCCGAGCCCGACAAGCACGACGCGATCGTATGGATCGATCCCGGGAATCCGCCGCCCGACTGCCACGCCTATACCCGGGAGGTCCTTACGAGTTTCACCGCCGGGCGGCGGTACACCACCCTCAGCGTGCCGGCGGGCGGGGGCGTGTCATGACCCAGCCGACCGTGCCCGCGCAGGGCTCCCGCCTCTCAACCGAGGCGGCCGGGACGACGGTTGCGTCGCCGGCGCCCGCGGAGATCAAGTACACCGGGCAGTACTCGGTCAACCCCATGGACGGGATCTCGTTTAGGGCGTTGTGCGCCCGGATCCCGTCGGTGATGAAGAGGATCGCGGGCATGTCGTGGGCGGTCGACCGGGCGGCGGTCGTCCTGCTGCTGGTCTGCCAGGTGACGGTCGGTCTGGCGGCGGCCGGGCAGCTGACCGCCACCTCGAAGGTCATGCGCTCGCTCCTGGGGGACGGCACCGTTGAGGAGCGGCTGCACCAGGCGCTGTCGGCGCTGGTCTTCGTCGCGGTGATGGCCGCCCTGTCCCGTACGGCGAGTGCGGTCTCGGCCTACGGGGACCGGCGGATCACCCCGAAGCTGACCACGGAGGCCGACACGGCGCTGGTCTCTGCGGTGTGCCGGGTGGAGGCCGCCGCCTACAGCGAGGACGGCTTCCACGACCGGCAGGAGGCTGCCGAGATGGGCGTGATCCGCACTCATGTGATGGTCGCCGACGCCCAGCAGCTGATGTCCTCGCTGATCCAGCTGGTCACGGCGTGCGGGGTCCTGGCGGTGCTGGACTGGCGGCTGCTGCCGTTCCTGCTGCTGGCCGTCCTCCCGGCGGGCGTCGGCTCGGTGCTCACCGCGCGCGTGGACTACGACATCCACTACGCGAACATCGCCAACCGCAACGCCCGGGGGATGATGCGCTGGTGGGCGACGAGCCCCAAGTACGGGGACGAGGTCCGCGCCAACTCGATGGCCGGCTACCTGCTGTACTGGTACTGGGCCTTGTCGCAGCAGGCTGATGCGCGTTCGCTGGCCGCGGCTCCCCGGATCCTGCGGATCAACCTGGGGGCGGCGGCGTGCGGCGGGCTGTTCCTGGTGGCCACCTGGGCGGCGCTGTACTGGCTGGCGGCCACCGGCCAGATCGCGGTGGCGATCGCCGCGACCGCGGTCTTCGCCGTACGGACCACCCTGGGTGCGCTGACCCAGCTGGTCCGCAGCGCCGCCGCGGTCTTCCACACCAGTCTCTACCTCGGCGACATGACCGCCTTCCTTGACGAGGCCCAGGAAAAGGCCCCGCACCGCGGCGAGTTGACCGTCTCGGCGCCCCTCGACGAGGTCCGGGTGCAGGAGGCGGTGTACCGCTATCCGGGCAAGGACAAGCCGGCCGTCGACGGGGTGTCGCTGACTCTGCGGCGCGGCCAGATCCTGGCGCTGGTCGGAGTCAACGGCTCGGGCAAGACCACCCTGACCCGGCTGCTCGCGGGGATCCTCACGGCCGACCAGGGCACCGTGACCTGGAACGGAACCGACCTCGCCGCGGTGGACCCGGACACCGTGTGGGCGCTGACCGGTCTGGTCCCGCAGGTCTTCGCGCAGTGGCCGCTGCGGCTGCGGGAGAACGTCAACCTTGGCCAGCCCCGCCCCGGCGGCGACGTGCCGGTGTGGGAGGCGATCGACGCTGTCGGACTGCGCGCGGCGGTCGAGGACCTGCCCGACCAGCTCGACACCCTGCTGGCGCGGGAGATCTTCAGCGGGGTGGAACTGTCCGGCGGGCAGTGGCAGCGGGTGGCGTGCGCCCGGGGTCTGCACCGGCTCCCGGAGCTGCTGATCATGGACGAGCCGACCTCCCAGGTCGACCCGGAAGGAGAGCACCGGGCGTTCGAGACGCTCAAGGCCATGGCGGCGGACCGCATCACGATCGTGGTGACGCACCGGCTGGAGAACACGAAGATCGCTGACGAGATCGTCGTGATGGAGGAGGGCCGGGTCACCGAGCACGGTACCTACCAGGACCTTGCCGCCGGCGGTGGAACCTTCGCCCGGCTGCTCGCCTTGTCACAGGACCGATGACTGCCCGGGTGCCGCCCCCTCACGTGTCGGGGCGGCACCCGCCCTCGCACCGATTGCGGATGTCCCCCCCTCCTGAAGGAACTGTGATGACGACCGAACGACATGAGGCAGATGCCGGGCAGCTGCAGCCGGGCTTCGTCTGGCCGAAGCTGACGGGCAGGACGACACGATGACGCCCGAGGAGTCAGCGAATCTTCAGGCGTGGACCGCCTACGGCAACTTCCAGCTGGACCGCGGATTCCGCACACCGGATCCCGACCAGATCCACTGGGGCACACCGGGAGGCACCGGGCCGGGCACCGCCGTGCTGGGTGACATCCGCGGCAAGCGGCTGCTCGACCTGGGCTGCGGCGGCGGCCACCACGCAGCCCACCTCGCCCGCGACCACTACGCCCAGGTCGATGCCATCGACGTCGCCCCCACCCAGCACCAGCGCGCGCTCGCCCAGTACGCCGCCGTCCCCGGCGTCCGCTACCTGCTCGGGGACGCCGTCGACCACCTCACCCGGTGCGAACCGTATGACCTGGTGTATTCCGTCCACGGTCTCGGCTACCTCGATCCCCACCGCAGCCTGCCCGCCGTACATCACGGACTGCGCCCGGGCGGGCGGCTCGTCTTCTCCGTCCTGCACACCGATCTGCGCACTCAGCCGCCCTCCAGCAGCGTCGAGCCGCGACAGCTGAAAGTCCAGCTCAAGGGCATGGAACCGCAGGACGTGCATCTGTGGGTGCTCTCTCCCCAGCTGTGGAAGGACGTGCTCACCGACCACGGCTTCACCGTCGAGGCGAACGACCTCCTTGGCCGCCCAGACGATGACCCGGTCGTCGACCAGCTCATTCAAGCCCGGCGCCGCCCTTGACCGCCCCGCCACCCCCAGCGTCAGGACAGCCGGCCGAAACCCCCACCTCACGACTCCCGCCTCCACCCGGCAACTCGTGCGCCGCCGCCCGCACCGCAAACCCGGTACACCACTCGATGATTCGGAGACCTGATGACCTCCCTGCCACCCGGCACTGCAACGAAGGCCGCCGAGTACGGGGCCTCCCGGGCCACCCTGTGGACCGGGGTGTCCGTGCTCATCACCGACACGGCGGGCCGCATCCTGCTCGAACGCGTCACCTACCGCAAAACACGGCTCCTGCCGGGCGGCGCCGTAGACCCCGAGGAAGCCCCCACCGAGGCCGCTGCTCGCGAGGTCCTGGAGGAACTGGGCGTCCACCTGCCCATCAGCCGGACACTGGCCGTGGACTGGGTCCCGTCGACCACACCCGGCTTCGACCCCGACGCCCGCTTCCCCGGCGAGATCATCTACGTCTTCGACGGCGGCACCTGGGACAGCGAACAGATCGCCGCGATCCGCCCGCGCCCCGGCGAGATCGAGGCCGTTGACTTCGTCGACCCCGCCGAACTCCCCGCGCTGATGGCGCCCGGGAACGCCCGCCGTGGCTTGGCCGCTCTCCACGCGCGCGCTACCGACGGCGCGGTGGTGCTGGAAGACGGCTACCCGATCACCCCACCTTCCCCTGCTTCCTGACCCGCCCGCGCACCTCAACTCACCTGCTGTGAAAGGACATACCGTTGCTGACGATAGGCAACTACAACGCCTACAAACTCAAGCTCAGCGACCACGGCACCGACGCCTGGAACGCCCGCACCGCCGCCGTCCGCGAACTCGACCCGGACATTCTGGGTGTCCAGGAAATCGTGGTCGACGCAGCGAACACCCCGCGCAAGCAGTGGGATGCCGTAGCCGCCGACACCGTGGCGGCTTTCGCCGACGACTGCGGACTGACCGCCGCGATCACACCCACCGACGGGTATCCGCACGGCACGGCGATGGCCGCCGACGGCCACCCCCACCGAGCCTGGTACACGGCCGCCCTGTGGAAGCCCCAGACGGCCGGCTACGTCCCGGACAGCTACCGTCCCCTGGGCGTACCCGACTTCTGGCACGGGCTGACCACCATCGCCTTCGACATCGGTGCCGCCGAACCCCTCACCGTCGTCAGTTACCAGGGGGACCCGTTCCGTCCGAACTGGCGGGCGGAGGAGGCCCTGCGCATCAAGGGCCTCCTGCGCCGCACCGGAGGCGTGAAGTCCGCCGTCGTCGTCGGTGATTTCAACGGCCTGTCCGCCGCCCGGGTACCGGGTCCGGACGGGGCGCTGGTCTACTACGACGGTGAGGCGTATGCCGCCCAGGACCACGACGATCTCGAATACCAGGTGCAGGCCGGCACCATCGGCGGGGAGCAGCTGGCCGACCGGCGCCAGAGTGAAATCCTGCTGCGCAACGGCTACATGGTCGATGTGGCGGCCCATCTGGGCGTTCCGTGGCAGGCGACGACGGGGCACTGGGAGGACGGCAAGGGCGACCCCGACCCCTGGGGAGCGCGCAGGATCGACCTGATCCTCGCTACCCGTCCCGTCGCGCCGGCCGTGACCGGGTACGGCGTTCTGGACAGTGAGATCGCTCTGGCCGGTTCGGACCACCGGATCATCTGGGCGGCCGTCGATCCCGCTCTCATTTCCGTGGAGGGTGGGCGGTGAGACGGTTCCTGAACCCGGAGCGGCTGTGGACGACCCCGGACGGGCTGGACGAGGACCGGATCACACCGCACGTGCTGTGGCTGCCGCACGACCAGCCCCAGGTACTGGCCTACTTCGCCCGCTTCCGTGACGTACTGGCCCCCTACCAGGACTTCATCACGCCGGTCGCCGAGCGTGACCTGCACGCGACCATGCAGAAGATCAAGCGCCGCGATCGCGACGGACGGCGCATCGACGCCAAACGCCTGCGGCAGGCCACGCCGGCCGTCCAGGAGGCACTCGCCGCTGTCGCGCCGATCGGGATCGAGATCGGCCCGCCTCGTGCGTCCGCGTCTGCAGCCGTCGCCGACATGTGGCCCGAGGAGGAACTGCACCAGCTCTACCTGGGCGTACGAGCAGGGCTCGATGCCGCAGGACTGCCCCTGCCCCCGCCCGCCGACTGGTACTGGGGACACATGACCGGAGGCTATGGCCTTGAGGACACCAATACGCCCGAACTCGCTACGCGCTCGGACCGGCTCGCTTCCGTACTCGGCCGGGCTCTTCGCCCGGGCGCCCGCGTCAGGGCCACCGTGTCTTCCCTCTGGCTAGTCCTGGAACGGCAGGATCCAGTGACGAACACCTACACCTTCGAACGCGTCCAGGAGATTCACCTGGGCCGCACCGAACCAGGAAAAGGATCATGAAGCAGTTCGTGCCGACCTTCCAAGGCCAGGACTGGGAATCCGGGGCAGGAGCACTCCATCTCTATGTCCGGCCCGAAGAAGCCGATACGGAGTTCCACGACCTCGTCGCGGCCTGCCGCGAGACCCTGGACGGTTATCCCGTATGGTGCGTGCCCGACGATCTCGTGCACATCACCGTCGAAATGGACGCCTCCGCCCCCAGCAGCGACATCGGTGCCGCCGAGCGTACGCGCCTCATCACCGCGCTCAAGGGTGAGCTGAAGCGCATCGAGCCGTTCACCGTGCTGTGCGGAAGTCCCCTGGCCAACCGCTCGGGGGCCGTCCTCGATACCCATCCCGACCAGCGCCTTGTAGCCCTGCGGAACCTGGCGCGTTGTGCGCTGTGGGAGGTACGCGACACCTCGGCGATCACCCATGAGGGGGGCCGCGGGCACGCCTCCCTGGGCTACGCCTACGACAGCGCCGACTCCGACCCGCTCCAGAGCGCCCTGCGCCGGATCAGCCCCAGCCACGCCCCGCTGACCGTGTCTCGCCTGCACCTGCTCGACGTGCGCTGGACCGCGCACCCACGAGCGGACGGAGGCGTCCGCTGGGAGGCGGACTGGGACCCCGTCGCCGTCCTGCCGCTGGGCACCTTCTAACCGGCCCGCAGACACCACCCTCCGTAGACCATGGCATGAGCATGCCTCGGTCTCACCGAAAGGATTCGCCATGAACGCGTCCGCGCTGGACGACAATCTGCGCCAGCAGGCCGAACGTGCCCTGAAGACCGGCGACTTCGCCGCCTCGGCCCGCCTGTACGAGCAGCTCCTCCCGGAGGTGTCCCCGGCCTCGGGCACCGAGGACGCCGATGCCCTCGCCGCGCGTGTGCAGTATGCGCTCGCGCTGTACGGTCTCGCCGACTACCCGGCCGGCGAAACCCAGCTCCGGCACGTCCTGCACGGACAGCAGCAGCTCCTGGGCCTGGACCATCCCGACACACTGACCACGACGGCCCGGCTCGCCGACAATCTGGGCGAGCAGGACCGCTGGACGGAGGCGGGACAACTGGCCCGCGCCGCCGTCGAGCGCGCCACCACCGTCCTGGGCACCGAGCACTCGGCCTCCCTGACCTGCCGCCTCACCCTGGCCTGGGTCCAGTACCACACGGCCCCGCACGAGTCCGAGGAGGTGATCCGCGCCACCGCACGGGACATCGTCGCCGTACACGGTGATGGTCACCGCGACGCCTGGGCCGCCCGCCACCTCCTGATAGAGACCCTTTGGGCCCTGAACCAGACCGACGAAGCCGAGTCCGAGGCCCACGCCCTGATCGCCTTGCGGGAAGAACGGCAGGGCGCCGAGCACCCGCATACCCTGCGCGCCCGTGCAGACCTCGCCCTGGTCCTGCACACCGCCGGGCAGACCGATCAGGCCCGGGCGCTGATCGACGACGTGGCGGAGACGAGCAGTCGCGTGCTGGGCGGCGACCACCCGTACACCGCCGGCATCCGCGCCACCCGCAGCACCATCGCCGCGTGAACACCGCCCTGCGGCAGACCGCCGCCCGGGGGTGCCGGGGTGGCCTTGTCACCCTCTCGATCACCGGGGACGATCAGGCGGCGGACGCCGAACAAACCCTGGAGGAAGCGTGATCGTGCTGCTCGCCGTGCATGCTGTGCTGATCGCTGCGGCGATCGCGCTGTGGGCCGTCTCGGTGGCCCAGCAGCGTACCCGGACTCGGGACGGGCTACGGCAGCAAGCCCTCCAGAGCCACCTCGACCTCCTGCGCCAGGGAATCGCGGACCCGGAGCTGGCCCGGCTGTGGATGACCGAGCGGCTGGAGGGTCTCAGCGACGGCGAGATCCGGGCCCACCTATTCCTGAACGCACGGATCATCGTGCTGGAGTTGGAGTGGGAGACCGGCGCGCTGACGCCCGTGCATCTCCGGGTGGCGGCCGAGTCGTTCCTCTCGACACCCCAGGCACGCCAGTACTGGGAGCGTGCTCGTACGGTCCGCGCCAGGGTCGCCGAACAGGCAGCACAGCGCACCTTTCACACGGCCTTCGAGGACGCCTACAACCGCTACGGAACCCCCGTCGCCGGCTGAGCACCGTACGTCCTGACGTCATCGGTGGTTCTCCGCTCCCGGCTGGAGGGGAGAACCACCGATGGCTGCTCCTTCCACGGCGGTGCACTTGGGGCCGGCGCAGGTCGTGTCCGCAAGCGATCAAGGTGGTCTCGGTGACGCGTCCGACTGCCGCCGACACGACCGGACAGCAGAGGCTCCTGGCATGCGCCGGTTTCAGCTCCGGAATTTCGCGCGATGGAGCACTCGTCTATTCGCGGCACCCGCACGGGTAATTGAAGGCGGGCATCGGCAAGGATGCCCGCCCAACAGAGGAGTTGACCTCGTCGCGTTTCCTCAACGCGGTTCGCCGCCGGTCCGCGGTACCTCCAGGGCGGGTGGCGGGGCGGGTGCTATGGGGTGCTGATAGGAGAGTTCCCAGTGGAGTGCGGGCACGAGCATGTCGGCTGTCTCGACAGCTCGGCCGTCGGATGCCGTGAGGGTGCGGGTGATCACGGTCGCCATCGAGCCCGCTGGGGAGGACACCCGCTGTGCCTGGGCACGGTCGAGAAGAACCGGCACGAGGGTCTCCTTCACGGCCGTCACCCTGACGTCTACCTGCGTCATCCGCTCGGCGACGGTACCGCTGGCGAAGGGGCCGTGTCCGGGCAGGACGATGAGACTGCTCCCGGTCAACTCCATCGGCTCCCAACTCGTCACCGCCAACAGCGGCCCCTCGGCCACAGCGTGAACGGTGTATTCCGTGCGCACGCACAGCGCACCCGGCTCGATGCCCAGCCGTTCGGCGATGGAGTGCGGCGCGGGCACCCGCGGCGCGCTCTGCGCCTGCCACGTTCCGTCGAACCCGGCCGGGAGGAGTCCGTAGAAGGGCGCTGTCAGCACGTGTCGGCGCCGGGGCGTACGAACATAGGTTCCCGAGCCCTTGCGGGCCTCCAGCACGCCGGCCTCGATCAGAACCTCCTGGGCCCGCCGGACCGCGTTCTCCCCGCCCGTGCCACCCAGCAGTTCGTGCGCGAGAGCCTGCCGTGAGGGCAGCCGGTGCCCCGGCGGCCAGACACCCGCCGCGACGCGCTCCCTGATCGCCAGAGCGACACGCTCATACGGGAAGCCGCTGTCGCTGTCGGAAGGACCGCTCACCGCCACCCTGTTCCTTTCACCAAGAGCCGCTGGGAACAGCCACCGTAATCCACGCACGACAAGCTAGTTCACCAGCTTTCCCGCCCCCCCTCGACCACGATCCCGGAGCCGCATGTGCGCTATGACCTCGCTGACGTCTTCGCCCAACAACCCCTGGAAGGAAACCAGTTGGCGGTCTTCACCGACGACGGCCGTCTGCCCGATGACCGGCACATGCAGGCGATCGCGAGGGAGCTGAACCTGTCCGAGACCGTTTTCCTCACCGCTCCCACCGACGGGGGCGATGCCAGGGTGCGGATGTTCTCCACCGTCACCGAGATCCACTTCGCCGGCCACCCCCTCCTCGGCACGGCCGCCGTCCTGGCTCACCGCCAGGGACGGGACGCGGCGACGCTGCACATCGAGACGAACGTCGGCCCCATCCCCGTCACCGTGACCCGCCACGGCGCGGGACGCTACACCGCCTCCATGAGCCAGCCCATTCCCCGGATCGAGCCCGTACCCGACGAGCAGGCCGCCCAGATCCTTGCCGTCCTCGGGCTCGCGCGCAGCGCACTGCCCATCACGCTCTACGACGCCGGCATCCCCCACCTGTACGTGATGGCCGACAGCGCCGACGCGGTCCGGAATATCGAGCCCGACTTCCCGGCCCTCGGCCGAGCCGGCGGCCCCGGCCGGCCCCGCATCAACGTGTTCGCCCTCACCGGACCGACCACGGCCCTGACCCGCATGTTTTCCGCCTTCGACCGGGGAATGCCCGAGGACCCGGCGTGCGGCTCCGCAGCCGGACCGCTCGCCGCGCAACTCGTACGCCACGGCCTCCTCGCGTCCGGAACCGAACTCATCCTCAGCCAGGGCGAATCCGTGGGCAGACCTTCCGTTCTGCACGCCACTGCCGATGCCGACGCCAGGGAGATCCGCGCGATCAAAGTCGCGGGCGGAGTCTGCCTCATCGGCTCGGGAACTCTGCACTAGCTGCAGATCGCGATGCCGTGGATGCACTCCGCGATGTCCCGTGAGGGGCGGCGCGGGCAGGTCGCTCGGCCTAAGCGGAGCTGGGGCATGCTCGGGTCTTCCTGGTGGTGAGGGAGCAGATCTTCAGTCCGTCGTGCTGCCGAGGCCCTGTTGGTCTCGGGCTGCGCGGTCGGGCGTGGCCCGGCAACCGCGCCACGCCCGAGATCGCGCTCGGCGATACCCTCCGTGTTCAGGATCGAGCGGTCACGGGCGGGGGCGGCGGCACCTCGTCCGGCGCCGGGCGGTGGGCCCGCTCCAGTGCCTTCACCCACTCAGGAGTGCCCTCGCCCATGGTGGCCAGTGACTGCTCGCGACGGGGCTCGATGACCTGGCCCGTCTCGTCGGCGTCCAGAGTCTGCGCACGGGTGTAACTCGACCACCACGCCGGCGCGGGCAACGTCGTGTACTGGTATTGGAAGGAGACCGACTCCACGCGCAGCAGCTGGGCGTCGGGGGCGGCCCAGTCGGACAGGACGTTCCCGCCGTACCGGCGGACATAGGGGTGGTGGCCGTCGGCGAAGCACACCGTGACGTTCCTGACCGTCTCCACCGTGCGGGCTCCCTCGGGCCCCATCCACAACTCTCCCCAGGACTCCTCGACCTCGGCGACCTGGATGGCGTCATTGTGCAGCACGTACCGACCGTAGCGAGGGTCGTCTTCGGGGCGGTACGTGAAGTCGTATCGCTCGATGGCCGGGAAGGCGCCATCCGAGCGAACCCTCCTCTGCGGGCCCTGCACATGCACTGCAGCAAGGTGCGGTACCCGATCGACCCAGGTAGCGAAGATCCACCGGCCCAGATCCCAGGGACCGCAGTTTCCCGTCAGGGAGTCACTCAGGTCGTTCAGGTAGTGGTGGACCAGCTGTTCGTCGACCCAGCTGTCGAACTCGGCGAACGCGATGTGCGCGGCGATCGATTCGTCCTCGGCGAGGTTGTCGTTCGCCACGACCTCCAGCCGTACCGCCCACTGATGTTCGTGGGGGTGGTGACATCCGTGCCAGGACGGCAGGAGCTGCTGGCTGTGGACCGCGGTGAACTCGGGACCTTCGTGGGTCAACGTCATCATCTGTGGCTTCTCCCCTGGGACTTCAACCGGCGCCGCCCCAACGAGCCGTCAACAATGCCGCGTTGGGGTCAGGGCGGAGCACTTCGTGGACACCCCTTGGGTAGACCGTAGATGATGAGCGTGCCGTCATGTTGATCACCTGCGGACTTCGGCCGCCGAGCCGACTACTCCTCGGGAAGCGCGGTGTTTCCGCAGGGGCGGCGGCGGGCGTTGGGTGCGGCCGGTCTGTGGGCGAGCGAGACGCGCGGGCGAAGGGGGCTAGGGAATGGCAGGAGATGCCGATGCTCATGAGTTTGCTCTGAGGGTGCGGTGTGTAGCCGTGGCGGAGGGAATGACGCGGTGGTGGATCGGTGCGTGGCCTGATCCCGCGAAGGCAGTCTTCTCCCGCTGGGCTGATTCGACGTCACGGGCGCCTTCCCGGTTGCGGGAGAGGGGTATGGGCATGGCCACGCTGGTGCTCGGCATGGTCCTTGACCGTCTGGCCCGCGACGCCGGCCTGACGGCCGAGACCCTCGATGGCCTGCGCTATCCGGCAGCCGTGGACATCCTGCGGGACGGGGAGCGGACTGCCGCTGTGGTGCGCGCGTTTCCCGCGCACCTTGCCTACAGCGGCCCGTCCTTCGACGGCTATGCCGCCAGCCTCGGCTTTGGTGATCACAGTCGGCTTGTCAGGCTGCTGGACAAGGACGCCGACCTCGTGGCCGGGAGCGACGCAGGGCTCAGCCCTTTGTCCGTGTTGGGGGAGGCCGCCGTGTCGGTCCTGGAAGCCCACGCCTTGGACTGCCCGCATTGCCTCGCCTCTCCCGACACATGCGAGCTTGCCCATCGTGGCAGCGACATCTTCCCGTGGGGGCCCGTCCGATCGGTGCGCCTGCTCGACCGTACGACCGAGGTCCTGACCCTGGCAGACCACCGTGTGGAGGAACCGGTCGACGACGCGCCCGCCGGCAAGCCCCGCGACCACCGGTGGCAGTTCACCACAGGGCGCATCCTGCTGGAGAGGTGGTCGGCCGCACCGGCGTGGGAACCCGGCCCGGTGCCGGGAGAGGCCGACGAGTTCCGCCACGTCAACCTGGACAGCTTGAAATGCCCTGCCTGCGGAAGTCACACAGCCTTTGAAGCCGAAGGCCGCTGGGGCGACCCGCTGACCCTGTACTGCCGCTGCGGCAGTACCCTGGCCACCCCCGACAACTCCTTGCCCGACGGCAGCAAGGGACGTCAGCTGTTCAAGCGGCTCATCCTGCGCGAGGCGGACCCCCTGTACGAGGTCCGCCTCGCCCAGGTTAGGGTCGCGGCCCTCCGGCACAACCAGGCGCGGGCGCGCGCCAACCAGCACTACATCGGCCCCAGCTCGGATGAGGTCCTCGTTGCCGAGAAGCTCGATCCCGACGCAGCCGACCCCACGCAGGCTCTGCTGCGGTGGGCCCGCTCACTGCGCGCAAGCCCCCCTGGAGGCGCGAACATCGGGTTCGTGGCGGTGCCGCTCGTGCGCGCGGGGATCGCCCTGGAGATGCCGGGAGCCCGGGGCAGCGACGCCGGCCGGGGCCTGGTGGCCGATATCCGGGAGATGGCCATCACGCTCCGGGAGCAGAGCGCCCGGTGGGCACACACTCGGCAGCTGGTGATGGACCGGGTACGAGGATGGCAAACCGAGGGCGGGCCCCAGCAGTGGCAAGAGGCGTTGGCGCACACGGTGCCCCTGGCCTCCCGCCGTCTGGCGGGTGAACAGGTCCTCGACGGCGAAGAATCCGAGGGCTGTGCGGCACTTGCCGTGGTCCTCTATGTCCTTTCCCGCGAGCAGGGCATTCACCCCGAACAGATCGACAAACAGGATCTAGTGGCCGCCTGGCGCCATGCGAAGGACCACCCGCACGCCGTGGAGCGGCGATGGCAGCAGCGGCTCCAGGCGCTCGGGCACGACCTGAGCGCGCCCGATGATCCTGTCGCCCGGCGCTGGCGGGAGATCTGCGCCTGTCCGGAGCTGGATTACATCGTGCGAAAAGGGCTGAGTCACAGGCATTCCTTCACGTTCCTCCTGTGAGACGGAGAGGAGCCGGTGGCCGTCTCCGGGGGCGATCGGGGTCGGCGGCTGCATGCTCGATCAGGCGGATACGGTGCGTCGCATCGCATAGCCGGGGCAGAATTGTTCCGTGACTTTTTGGCAGATGGTGATTGTCGCCGTTGGGTCGGCGGTGGCCGGCGGTCTGGTGACCTACGGGTTCGCCCGGCCAACCGGTCGGCCTGCCGCCGAGAAAGAGGAGCAGCCCCTGACCGCCGTTGCTCTGGCCTTGGCAGCGATCGCTGATACTCCTCGTCAGGAACGAGAGCGGGACGTCGAACGCTCGGCGTATGTCGAGTTCCTCGTTTGCGTCGAGGCCGCATTCCGTCATGCCGCGCCGGGCAGCGCATCGCCCTTGGCGCACCAACGGGCCGTGGGCGCGGCGCTCGACATCCTCAGGCTGGTCGGTCCCGACGAAGTCGCCGACGCCGCGCAGCGCCTGGCCTCGCTCGCAACCACCGACCATGGGTGCTTGCCTCACGAGGTGGAGGACGCGAGGAATGCGTTCCTCAACGCCGCCCGCAGCGCCCTGCAACGTTCTTCGGTTCTCGCCCCCGCCAGCGGGCTGGACGTCCCCGGTCCTCTCGGCTGAGCACGGACACAGTCAGGAGGACGGTGGCGCCGGCCGCAGGCTATCGGCCAGGGCAGCGGTCGGGGCGTCTCGGCCACAAGGCTACGGGCACGCCGACTCGGATCGGATATTCTCCCGGCCCGATGCGGCAAACTCGGACGTATCGCCACGTTGAACGCTTGACTCCGCCGGAGAACAGGACCTCCCCTTGCCCCCCACCACTGCGCCCGCCGCACGACTGACGGCAGCCGACCTGACGCTCGCCGATGTCGAGGCGCTCATCGGTTTCATCGACAGCAAGGTGAGCGGAGTCCTTTCCGCGCATCGGACAGAGACCGACACCTGGAAGGCCGCTCTGGGGCTGCGCATTGCCCTGAACAGCCGGGCGAAGCGGGTTCGTGAGGCGTACGGCCGAGCCGACCAGTTTCCCGAGACCGTGCAGGCTCGGTTCCGCCAGTGGAATCGCCTGGCCATGCTCGCTCTGGGCTGGGAGAAGGACGCGGGTTACGACCCGCGGTGGAAGATCGTCCGCCATCCCGACGCCGAAGGAGCCGCCCTCTTCGCAGCGCTCACGGGCCGCTCATACCCTGCGCCCCCTGCGTGATCCACATGTGTTCGAACCGGATGAGGATGACGTCGCTGGCCGGAACCGGCCCGGGCGGACAGCTACACCTCACCGTCAGTCAGGCGTAGCGCCTCTCTGACATTTTCGTTTCGCAGCGGCACGTAGCGCCCGTCAGAAATCCGTCCTCCGCCGAAGATCTTCATGAACTCGGCTGATGCCTCTTCGTCGAGCAGGGAAGAGTCTCCTTCAAGCATCCGGTTAATGCCGTCCGTGATATGCGGTGCCGCGAGTTTCCCTAGTGCGCTCTCCAACTCCAGGGAGGCGTCTTCACCTTCGATGCGCGCATTTTTCAGCACCCGCATTTGATCGGCGATGAACGCCGCAGCCATCAGTAGCGCGAGTAGGCGTCTGTGGGCTTCCGCGCTGCTCATGCTCGTTCTGTGCTCTTCGAGCACGGCATCAACTTCGCTGGAAAAGGCCGAAGAAGCAGCACTGTTCAGGGTGACCATCTCAGCGGCAGGGGCCTGGCCGTCGGCCTCGTTCCTTTCGGAAGCCTTGCTCCGTTTCGACCTGAGGTCCTTCAACCGGCTCTTCGCGCGCGCCGCAGCCTTGATGATCACGAGGGTCCCGGCAACGCCCGCCGCTACGCCAATGGCCACCTTGAGTACGGTTTCCGATACCTCGTGCTCGTCTTCATCCCCGGCCGGGAGTAGCGTGACCTGTGTTTCGAGTTCATTCGAGTCGTCGCCACGCACAAGAGGGCTGAATCCGCCGGAAGTTCGGGATCGCGATAGATGCGTTCCCTGTGGGCGCCCAACCAGCATTTTTTCCCAGACCATCTCGGTCGGGTCATCGGAAGCCATGCCGCAACTGTACTTGCGGCCAGGGGTGCTATGGCAGGAAACGGGCTCGTTCCCCCGTCGGGGCAGAGGTGGAGCAGCAGGCGGCAATCTCGCGAGTCCCAACGGCCGTGCCCCTGGCTCTCGGTCGCTGCCTCGGGCTCCGGACGATGTCGCGACCGCAGCCCTTCACGGATTGCCCAGGGACGGCCTTGCAGGTTTCCTCGTGTGGGGTTGCGCGCCTTCGGCAGATGCGTCGCCAGGGCGGCCGTGATCGCGGATCGTCGAGCCTCTTTTGAACCGATGTCGGTGGTGGCTGGTATACCCCGGGGCATGAGCGATGGACCCGCACCGGGGCCCGGAGGGCTCCTCCCGTCCCCCCGAAATGCCAGCGACGTGCTGCATCAGGATGATCCGGAGCGCCGCGCGGCGATGGAGTGGCTGCACGGTCAGGAGAAGGCTCTGGCCGAGGTGTTTGTGCAGGAAGGGATGCGTGAGCTTCCGGTGGACGGCAGCTACCTTCTGTGGCGGCAGGCCCAGCGGCGGCGCCTGGGGAAGTTCCGTCAGGGCTGGATGACGATGCTGGCCGAAGCGGGGTGGACCGGGCTGGGGAGCCGGTCGCTGGCCTACCTGCGTCCCGATCTGCTGGCCGAATACGACGGCGAGCATGAGGAGAACGCGCCGGGGGTGGCTGTGACCGGCCGGCTCACGGACGTGGAGAGCGTGTGGTGGCGGTGCCTGCGCGACGACAGTCACCGGTGGAAGACCTCGATCAACAACCGTCACGTCGCGGGCACGGGGTGTCCTCGGTGTGGGAGGAAAGGGGTCTCGCGGCGGGAACAGGAGATCTTCACGGCCCTGCGCCGGCGGCTGCCCGCCCTCGTCAGCCCGGGTACCGCAGTCCGCCGCACCGCTCCGGAGGGAAGCAAGCGACGTCAACGGTCGTGGAGGGTCGACATGCTGCTGCCGGGACCGTCTCCCGTCGCGGTGGAGTACGACGGCGCCTACTGGCATCGGGACGCCGCCCAGCGTGACCTGGACAAGGCAGCCGACCTGGCCGCCTCGGGCCACCATGTCATCCGTATCCGGGAACTGCCGCTGCCCACGCTGACCCCCAACGACATCGTCTGCACCGCAGACCAGCCGGCCGAGGAGATCGCCGAAGCGGTGTACGAGACGATCGTCCGGCTCACCGGGTTGCCCGGCTGCGAGACCTTGGCGGAGCCAGGCGCCCCGGACGCCACCCAGCTCGGTCTCTTCGACGACACTCACGAGACCGCGTCGGCTGACGGGAGCGGTGCCGGGAGGCGTCCCGTGGCCGTGTTGCTGACGCAGATGGTGCGGGAGGTGCACCGCGGGGACGTCGCCGCAGATGTGGCGTTGGCCCAGCACCTCGTGTGGGGTCTACCGCTGGACGCCGCGCTCATGACCGTTCAGCAGCAAGTGGGCGGTCTCCGCGCCCTGGCATCGGCCGTCGACCTGTTGATCGACCAACCTTGATCTGCCTGGCCTTCCCCGCGCTCGGGGGTCGGCGTACGGCTGGACGCGGGTGGTCAGGGCAACGAAGCCTCGTGGGCTTCGGGTTGCCGTCCGAGCCAGAAGGCGGCGACGGATGGCTCGGCCGAGTTCAGGGTGGATCCGTCGTGCACCAGCAGCTCGGTGGGGGCTATGTAGCCGTCGCCCGGGTCGAGGCGTAGGCGCAGGCAGCGAAGGCGGTGGCCGGCGGCGACGTAGCGGCGGACATCAGCGGTGTGGGGGTAGTGGTGGTCCAGGTCGCGGTAGAGGGTGCGGCAGATGTGCTGCACGTCGCGGTCGCCGATGAGCAGGTAGCGGGTGCCGGGGCCCAGGTTGAGGCACAGCCGTCGTCGGCTGTAGGGGCGCTTGGGGTACGGGAGCCGGTCGAAGTTGTCGACGTGGAGGCCGATACGGTGGCCGATGGCGGAGTCTTCGGTGGTGGTGGTCCAGTTGCCGGGGCTCGCGGTGCATCCCAGGAGGGTCGTGGGCCAGCCGCCGTTGAGGGGATCAAGGGTGGCGGCGGCTTCGAGGCGGCCGGTGAGGTTGTCGGGATCGAGGTCCGGGAGCGGCCGGTGGACGAGTTCGATCAGCGTCTGGCCGGGGGTTGTGTCGTCGGGGCGCAGGCTGTCCGCCTCGGTGGTGGTGAGGGGCTCCCAGTCGTCGCAGGGGATGAGGGCGCCGGGGTCGTAGCCCGGCTCGCTGCGGGTGAGCCGGACGGAGGCGATGTCGCATCGCCGGCGGAGGTCGCTGACGGTCCCGAAGAGCAGTCGTGGTCCCATGGCCGTGCCTTCCGGAGGGAGGGGTGTGCGGCTACTGGTGGTCGAGGTCTTCGCCGTAGGTGACCTCCAGCTGGGTGGCGAGCGCCTCGGCCAGCTGCAGCGTCTGTGCCCGGTCGATGATCACGCCTTTGAGCGAGGTGACGCCGGTCAGCCGGGACAGGTCGTTGCCCCGTAGGTCCAGGCCGCGATAGGTGCCGCCCGCGAATTCGGTCTGGCGCAGATCGCAGTCGTCGAGCAGGCAGTCGGCGAGGTCGGTCGCGGTGAGCGTCGTTTCCCGCAGGGAGCATGCGGAGAAGATCACGGGTCCGGCGGCGCGGACGCGGATGAGGGTGCTGTAGTCGAGCTTGCAGTTGTCGAAGAGGACGTCGTCGAGGGTGACGTCCTCCAGCGTGGCGCCCAGAAGTTTGCAGTCGCGGAAGACGACGCGGTTGAGTTTGCTGGCCGACCAGTGCAGGGAGGACAGGTCGCAGCCGGTGAACTCCACAGAGTTCACCCGGACTTCGTCCAGCCGGGCGCGCTGGGTGCGCAGGCCGGTGACACGGCCGTCCAGGAGGTGGGTGTCGGCCAGGTCGAGGGCGCGCAGGTCGGCGTCGGCGTGCTGGAACTCGCTGAGTCGGCCCCGGCCGCCTTCGAGCGAGGTGACGTTGGAGAGGTACAGGCCGGGCTCGTCCAGGGTGGGGAGGGTGACGCTCGTACGGCGGATCGTGCGGGTGCTCATCAGGTGCCTTCCATCGCGCGGGGGCGGCTGCCGGTGGCGCGGGCGGCGACGGTGTGCCGCCCGCACCGCCGGGTCAGCTCTTCTTGCTCCAGTTGTCCCAGGTCGGTCGGTTGTCGAAGGGGGACGGGGTCTTCTGCCAGTTGTCCCAGGTGGGCCGGTTGTCCCAGGACGCTCCCACGGTGACGGGCAGCGAGAGATCCGGGGTAGTGATCAAGTCCATCACGACGGGCGCGTCGGAGGTGGCCAGTTGGTCCAGGAGTGTCATGCGGCTGGCTCCGTTTCCTGTGTGGCGAGGGTGGACAGGGCGGTGATCAGGGCCTGCCGGGAGACCTGGCAGTAGTGGGTCTGGGTGGTGGCCAGGCTGCCGTTCTCGAAGTAGCGGTTGGCGGCTTGGGCGCCGCGGCAGTAGTCGAAGAACGCGCACGCGTCCCGGCAGCCCTCCAGGCCGGTGAGGAAGTCGCGCACGTAGCGCAACCGGTGGGCCTGGCCGAGGAGTTCGGGCAGGGGCCTGTGCAGGATGTTCCCGGCGAGGAAGTTGCCGTAGGCCGGTGCGGTGGTGTCGGCGAGTTCGGGCGAGAGCAGGACCACGTCGCCGTTGACGGACACGGTGGGGATGGGGTCGAGGCGGCGCTGGTCCCAGTCGGCACGCCGCCCGCTGCGGATGAGGCGCAGGTACTCGGACAGGCGGTCGATCTCGCGTACCCGCAGCCGGTTGCCGGGGCGGCGGGTCCAGGTGATGGTGCGGCGCCAGAATTCCTCGGCCTGCTCGATGGTGGGCGGTTGACGGACCGTGTTGACGCCTTCGATCTCCTCGATGTTGAAGCCGGCCTCGTGGCAGCCCAAGCCGGACAGGAAGTCCAGCAGTTCCTCGGGCCGCGCGATGGTGTCGGTGCCGACGACGCAGATCACGGAGAACGGGACGCCGTGCTCGCGCAGGCGCTGGATACCGCGCGTGATCCGGTCGAAGGCGGGTTGGCCCTTCAGGTCGACGCGGTGGGTGTTCGCCGAGGGTGGTCCGTCGATGCTCACGCCCACCCGGACGTCGTACGCGGCCAGCAGCTCGCACCACCTGCCGGTGATCAGCGTGGCGTTGGTCTGCACGTAGTGCTGGACCCGCTCTGCACGGCGCAGGTCCTCGAAGAGCGCGAGCAGGGTGGTGAACTGCTGCCGGCCGGTGGCCAGGGGCTCCCCGCCGTGCCAGACGACACCGACCGGACCGCCGTGTTCGGCGAGCCGGGCGACCGAGGAGGCCAGGGCCGCGGCGACCTCCAGGGGCATGGACCGCCGCAGCTTGCGCAGCGGCAGGTAGCAGTAGTCGCAGTCGAGGTTGCACCAGGTCGTGGGCTGGACCACGACGGTCTGCGGGGCGGTGAACCACTCCTTGTAGCGGGAACGCCAGTCGGCGGTGCGGGCGCGCATCGAGGTCCTCTCCCTCGGCGACGGGGACACGGCCCGTCCCGGCAGGACCAGGGCGGGCCGTGTCCACCATCCGCCGGTGGATGGCGTGTACCCGATGACATCGCGATGTCATCCGCGATGACGTGTCATCCGGGCGGCGATGACATGTCAGCCAACTCGGCTGAGCGGCAGTGAAGTTCGCCTGTCTGCGGGTGGGCTATCGTGACGGGCGTGCCTCGCTCGATTCTGATCCATGACGGCCAGACCTCCCGTGACATGGGCCTGGTGTACATCTGCTCGGGCTACCTGGTCGAGGGCGGCAAGGTGCTGCTCGTCCACCACAACCGCTTCGACAAGTGGGTGCCGCCCGGCGGTCACATCGAGCCCGGCGAGTCCTTCGCCGACACCGCGGTCCGCGAGTTCAAGGAAGAGACCGGGCTGCTGGTCGAGGCGATCTCCAGCCAGCCTGCCATCCACCCTGCCGACGACAATGCCACCCCGGAACCTGTGCCGTTCTATGCGGATATCGAGCGCGAAGGCTTCGCTGTCCCGGCCCTGGCCCAGTTCTACTTCGTACGCCGCCAGGCCAGCGCCCAGGGCAAGGCGGTGGAGGCGCAGCTCAAGGAAGTCCACGGAGCCGACTGGTTCGCCTTGGACGCACTCGCCGAATTGCGGACCTTCGAGCAGGTCCGCTCGCTGGCCCGCTTCGCTCTGCTCAACTATCCCATCGCCTCCGAGCGCGCCGCGCAGTAAACGCCCCACCCAACTTCGAGTCCGAGGACCGATCGCGTGGACCTACGTCAGGAGCTTGCCGACCTTGAGGCTCTGGCTGGTGGCATCAATGCCCAGACCCGCGGCCGCAAGTTCGAGAAGTGGCTGACCGAACTCCTGTCCCGGGACAATCTGGCCCCTCGCGCATCGTTTCGTCCGAGCGGTGAAGAGGTAGACGGCTCCTTCCTGTTCCAGGGCCGCTACTACCTTCTGGAGGCCAAATGGTGGGCGGACGGGGTGCCTGCTTCCGCGATCTACCAGTTCAAGGGGAAGGTCGACGGCAAACTCGTCGGCACTATCGGCGTGTTCATCTCCATGGCCGGCTACAGCGATGATGCCGTCGACGCACTGCGCGTCGGCAAGGACATGAACGTCGTCCTGTTCGACAAGAACGACATCGAGTACGCCGCCGGCGTCGGTTTCGCTGACGTGCTCAAGTTCAAGCTGCGGGAGGCTGCGGAGCAAGGGAACGTGTTCGTCCCTTACCGAGCTGCTGTCGCTCCGCCGGTGACAAGGGCGAAGCCACCGTTGACCATCGTGGTTGAGGGTCCAAGGGACGAACTCATCATCAAGGGAATCGCGGAGGCGCTGCGCCGCAGAGGCAAGAGTGTGCGTGACCTGAACGTTCTCGTCGGCAGGGGGGTGGGCGGCCTCGCCCCGGTCGCGGCAACGGCGGCGCAGACGGCCTCAGGAACCATTCTCATCATCGCCGACTCCGACGGAGTACGGACAACCATCCCCAACGCCGAACAGCTTGAAGGTTGTGACCACGAGATCATGGTCATCGACCCGCGGATCGAGAAGTGGCTCGGTGTGCCTTCGTTGGACGAAGCGAAGCGACTCCGCATGAAGGAAGCTCACCTACTTGCCATGGCGATCGATATCGATGACCAGGCGGCACAGGATGAGCAATTCGCGCTGCTGATCAAGTTCCTTACGTCCTAGTGCCCCGGGCTCCGGGGCCGGTGCCGGTCGGTCACGTCGCCTAATCCTCACTGGCCAGGCGATAGCCGCTGGCGCCCTCCACGGTGCTGGCGATCAGCAGCCGCACCGGCACGCCGCCGAACGCCGAGGACACGGCCTGATTGAGGCGCTGGATGTATTTGGGTACCGAGGACGGGGCGACGAACAAGGCGCTGGCGATCGTTTCGGTCGACAGTCCCTCGCCCGGACCGGCGTGGACGGTTTTCACCAGATCGAACAGCCGCTCCGACAGCACACACTCGACCGCCGCATCACGGTCCGGCGCGGACAGCAGGAGCGTACGGTCGGGGGCGAAGACCGTGCTGGTGATCCGAACCTCGCCGCTCACTCCGTCGGCGGCAGGCTCGTCGTCGCGCAGACCGAGACGAACGAGGCTCCGTTGGGCTTCCCGGTAGGCCGAGACGGTGTAGTACGCCGCGCGGATGGTGGCCCGCTTGCCTGGGGCTCCGGGCTCGTTCCACATCCCGGCCTCGGCGTCCCACAGGTCATTCATCAGCCGCCATGCCTTGGACAGCCGCGCGTCCCGCGGGCTGGCGCCGGAGCGGATGGCGGCCTGGGTGCACAGTGCGTACGCCATGTGCTCCCAGGCGGTGCCCTGCACGTCCTTGTCGTCCTCGACAAAAGTCTCCCAGCGGGGGTGGTTGCGCAGCAGCCACTGCCCGGCCTCCGTGACGGCCTCCGACAGCCGCTTCGCCTGTACCTGCCCGTGGACCCCGCCGGTCTCCCGGGGAACGTCCTCGTACGCGGGCTCGCCGGACGGGCCATTGCCTTCCACGACGGCGCAGAACGCCAGCAGGCACAGCGCGGTCTTGCTCGGGCTCGGATCGGTGTCGACGTAGGTACGCCAGCCCCACGATCCACTGGGGCGACGGTGATAGAGCAGGCCGTGCACCCCATGGCTGATCAGCGGTTGGACCCGCTCCAGGAGACTGCTGGTGTCGATCCCGTCAGCGAGCCGCAGCCCCGGCCCCAGCTCGTGCAGGGTGTCCCTCAGCTGTGCGAGGGCGTGGACGACGAGCGCAGTCTGGTGCAGCGACGTGTCGTCAAGGCCGAGCACCTCCGGCCACCCGTGATCGACCTGATGGTCTTCGAGCCAGCCCACACACCAGGCGACGGTCTCGGCGACACCGTCATGGTGGAAGAACCGCGGCTGCGACAACAAGCCGGCCAGTCCGAAGGCGACGAACCGGGTGTGCTCGCCTCGCCCACCCTTGGGACGCGGCCGGCAGTGGTCCGCGATCGCCGTGGTGAGAAAGCCCATCGCGTCACGCACGGGCTGGCCGGCGACACCAGCAGCTGTCAGGACGGGCAGCACCTCACTGGTGTTGACGATCGACGACACCGAGGTGAGCGTGAGCCCCCAACCTCCGTCATACCCCTGGTTCCGCAGCAAGGTACGGGCGGCCTGCCCGGCTCTCGCCTCAAACGACGAAAACCCCGCACGCGCCGCCTTCATACTGTCCCTCCACGTCAACAAACCGGACCGTCCAACGAGTCCGTACCCAACTCGCCGTGCAGGGAAGCCAGTTCGAGATCCAATCCGGCCACCTGGTAGTCGGGTGAACCCTACGAGGCTTGCTGCCCGACACCGCGGTGAACGAGGACGACGTCCCCGGCATGTCTGCCTGACCGCCCCCCTTCTGCCCGGGTGTCTCAGGAGCCTTATAGGTCCGGCCGCAATGATCACGTCACTCCGGGTGCGGGCGCTGCTCCTGTGCCACCCTGCTGCGGTGCCGTGAGGTTCATGGCCTCGTGAAGGAGGTGGCGATGCCGCAGGGAGCACTGTCGGCAGATTTCGAGCTTCTGCGAGCAGTGACGAACGCCTCACCGAGGACGAATCGGTCACGGTGCACACTGCCCTGGCCGAGTTCGACGCCTGGGTCGAGGCCGAGCTGGCCCACCAGTACCTCAACAGGCTGGACGACTCCCTGGCGGAAAACTGCGGCTCTTGGCAGCTGGGCCGGTGGGTCTACGCCACCTGGGTCAACCGCGTGCCTCACCTCGCGGCGGTGCACGTGCAAGGCCCGCGCAAGGCAGTCCGGTCGCAGGACTCCTTCCCGGCCCGCGAGCGGTACGAGGTCACCTACCGCCCCGAGGATGACCGTCGCTACGGCCGGTACCCCCTGGACAACGACGCTGTCGAGGTCGCCGAGGTCGAGGCGTCCTGGGGTGAGTTGTGGATGGGGCCCGACGGAGCCCGCACGGTGGAGACCGTCAGAAACGTCACGGTGCGCTTCGTCGACGGCCACCAGCCCTACGCCCGTTGGCACGGCGGGAACGTCCTGACCGACTGGGCCGCCCCCGACGCCCAGTTGCTGCGTGTGGAGTCGGTCTCCTTCGAGTACCGGTATACGACGTGGCCCGCGCCGGCGTGGTGGTCCGGTTACGCGGACGCGGTGACTCTGCACGCCGACGAGAGCGGCCGGGTCATCGAGCCCCGGCAAGAGGGGTCGCTGAGCACCATGGGCGAGGGGATTCCCGAGTGGGTGCGGACGCTGGAGCGGGCCTGCCGTCCCGCGCCGGAGGAGGCGCCACCAGCGCCGCCTCCGGCTGCTCGCCCCTGAACACGGCGCGGGGCGGGAGACGATGCCGGGCAGCGGCCCAGCGCAGTGGGCCCGCCACCAGCAGGAGTACGGCCGCCGAATTCTGCTGCCTAGCTCCCCTATTCTCTGGCAGCTGGTGCGTTGACCGATGATGACCTGAGCCGGCGTGCCGTCGGCTGGGGAGGGCCGGTCGACGGCGCCGTGGTCGTTGGCGAAGCGGTTGGCCGCAGCCTGCGAACCGCGGACGGTGCAGCCAGTGGCCGGATGCGATCGAGGCGATCTGTCGCTGGCCCAGGGCCAGCCGCCAACGCGTCCGCCTGGCTCAAGGACGCGCAGTGCCCATGGTCGGTGAGCCTGTTGGCTGCCCTTGAGTACGGGTGCGCTCGGGGGCAGTCGGGGATGAATCCGGGGCTGACTGCGGGAAGTTGACGCCAGCGCGGTTGTGGTGGGCGTAAGGCGGGCTGGGGCACGGCACTATGGTGACGTCAACGGCACGGAGAGCAAAGGAAGAAGAGGCGGGGAGCAGGAATGGGGGCGCACGAGCACGGGCCGGTGGATCTGCCCGGAGGACCGGTCAACGCCGAGGGACGAGCCGTCAACGAGCCGTTGCTGGCAGCTTTGACGGGAGCGGCCGTCAACTGCTGCATGCCGTGTGTGGAGCGGCTGCTGGACGAGGTCGCGGCCGAACCGGCCTGCGTGGCCCGCCTGGTGGAGGTAAGCCGGCTGACCGCGATCCGCATGGACCGGGGAGAACTTCCCGGGTACATGACCGACGATGACGACCCGTTCGGACCTGCCGCACCGGAGTTCAAGCGGCTGGTGCGTGCGGTCACCGCGGCGGAGCGGGTGACTGAGGTGTGCGAGCAGATGACGACCTCCGAACGCCGCGCGGCGGCCGACATGGCCATCGAGATGCTCGTGGGTCAGCTGACGATCGCGAACGAGACCGGCCTCGACGACAGGGCGACGCTGGCCGAGATGTGCCGCGGGGTCGCCGACCTGCTGGTCGAGTGGTGGTTCTCGACCGCGCCCGTGGCCCGCCGGGAGTTCACCACGACCTGGGAGCAGTACGCGTTCGGCCACCGGGAGGCAGGGCTGCCGGGCAACGGCGTCGACGCGCTGGCGCTGGTACTGGGCTCCTTCCTGCACCACCAAGCCCGTCAGGACCAGGTTCCGGTCGAGGACTTGGGGTCACTGGTGTTCACCCGTGTCCTGCCGGTGCTGGAGAACCCGCAGCAGGCCCGCGTGATTCTGGATGCGTTCGTGGCCCCGCCCGAAAACGACGCCATCACGGTGCCCGTCAAGCGCTATGCCCGTAGCAACCTCGACTTCTTCGCCGAGCTGTGCCGCTACGCCCGGCACGCGCTCACCTTGCACGTCAGGGACTGCCCGCACGGCCTGCGCGAGACGAACCACGCCTGCACCCTCTGGCATCGTGGGCCCGCCCTGGACCAGGGTGCGGGGGCCCAGGTGGCCGCACCCACACCGGAGGAAGGACCCAGGGTCGCCCTGCCCCTGATCGGCTTCAGCGCCGACGAGCCAGCCGAGGACGCGCCCGCCGGCCACAATTCGGACCACACCTGGCAGATCAACGTCGATCGGATCGTACTGGAGCGGTGGGACCACCAGGTCGCCCACTGGAACGAGGCCATCTCCGAGGACTCCTCGATCAGCGAGCCGAACTACCAGCACGAGGTCGGCCTGGAACCCTTGCGCTGCCCCGCATGCAACAGCCACGGCCCGTTCCTCGCCGAAGGATCCTGGGGCGATCCGCTGACACTGCACTGCCGCTGCGGTGTGACAATGATGTCGCCGCTCGACGCCACCGCGGACGACCTGGGCCGTCGCGTCCTGAAGCGGCTCATCCTCTGTGAGGCGGACCCCGCCTACGCCGCCCGCCGGGTAACGGCACTCCTGGTGGCACACCAGAAGCAGCAGATGAAAGGCCGGGCGAGCAGCTGGTACCGCGGCCCGGATAGCCAAGACATCTCGATCGCCGAAGCAGTCGATCTCACCAGCAGTGACGTCGTGGGAGCTCTGACCTCCGTACTCAAGCCCCGGCTTCCCGAGCGGCACGAGGGCCGGGCTCTCAACCTGCTGCTCGTACAGGTCGTCGACGCTGTGTCCGCCCCGGCCGTCCACGACAGCCCGGACGGCCAGCAGTTGGCCGAGGCCGTGCGCGACCTGTTGGCCGATCTCAAAGAGGAGAGCGACCGGTGGGCTCCGACCCGGGAACCGGTCGTGGACCGGCTGCGGACCTGGCAAGCCGAAGGAGGCCCCCAGCTGTGGCAGGACGCCTGGGCACGCACGCTGAGGATGGCCGAGACCCGTTTCGCCCGCTACCGCGTCGGGGACGGGCGAATCAGCGACGGCTGCGCCGGTGTGACCCTGGCCCAGTATCTACTGGCGCGTGAGGCGGAGACCGGTATCGAGCAGGTGACGACGGACGCCGTACGCAGCCTGATGCCGCCGACCGAGGAACAAGGAGCGGACCGGGACCCCGCAACCGTCATGCGCCGGTGGGCCGAGCGCCTTCAGGTACTGGGCCATGACCTGGACGCCCCCGACGATCCCGTCGCCCGACTCTGGCGGCATCTGTCGACCGACCGGCCCGCTGGCGTGCTCGGGAAGCGTCACGAGCCCGCCCTGACTCTCGGCCTGGACACTCTCCTGGGAAAGCACTCGGTCTATTGTGTTCGCCTCTGACGGCGCCGTGGACGGCGGACGGAACTCCTCGTATCCACACCGGGAGATCGGAAAGCACTACGTGGTCAAGGCCATCTGGGGGTTCGGCGCATGACAGAAGCGCAGCCGGGGACGTGGTCCGAGGCGGTTCGGCGTGCTGACCACATCGCAGCGGTGGACCATCATCCCGTCGGCTCGTGGGATGGGCGGGCCATTCGTGGCGTGCTCGCGGTGGTCCTCGCGGGCGTGGCCGCGCGGCAGGGCCGGGCCGTGGGCGAGGTGGACATCGGCAGCGTCGTGTGGCATCTCGATCGAGGACCCACGATGGTGTACGAGTTCGGCGCCGAGCTGGGGTTGGCGGCCCAAGGGGCTCGTCCTGAGGATGCGGCGGCCGAATGGGCGTGGCTGATCCGCCGGTGGCCGAATCAGCCCGCGCTGGCGAACAGCGGCGGGTTTCCTCGCGGGATCGGCCGTGGTTCCTCGGCCCCGGCGGTCGACGTGGTGACGCAGTGGGCGGGTGCAGCTGCGCAGGCCGCGCTCGCCGCCGAGCGTCCGGCGGGTTTGGCAGCGCGAACGCGCGTGCAGGTGGTGGACGGCGAGGACAAGGGGCGCACTGGTGAAGTCGTCGCGCCCGCTTGGTTGATGGACGACGAACACCGCACGGTAGTGCCGGGACCGCCGCCCGGCTACGAGATCGTCCTGACCGTCCCGGGGCAGGAATCCGGGTCCCGACAAGCGGTGATGGTGACCGTGGAAGGCGACGTCAGTGTCGAGGCCCCGGGCCCGCACGGCGAGCGCGCGATCATTCGGGCAGAGCACCTGGAGCCCGCGGACGCCGGTTCTGCCTCTCAGTGATCGTCGCCCCGCTCCTCGGCGAGCCGGTCCAGCTGGCGTCCCGCCTG
The DNA here is from genome assembly GCF_040643855.1 of Streptomyces sp. NPDC047072. Taxonomy (NCBI): domain Bacteria; kingdom Bacillati; phylum Actinomycetota; class Actinomycetes; order Kitasatosporales; family Streptomycetaceae; genus Streptomyces; species Streptomyces sp. NPDC047072. The sequence continues at coordinate 65,250 of NZ_JBEYVC010000016.1, forward strand.
CACTGCCAGGGCATGTCCCCGGTGGTGCCGCCACGCTCCCGTGGAGGTCTCCAGTTGGGTGAACGGTCCAAGTCGGCGGGATGCAGAATGAGCACATGACGCGATCGGCTCGCCTGCCTGCCAAAACCGACACCCGGACGGTATCGGCCACCGGAACCCGCTGCTCCTGGACGGTGGAGCCGGACAACACCGTCACGGTCACCTTCGACGGCACGCTCCTGATCGCCGGCCAGGAGATTCTCTCCCCGCACCAGCTGTTGCGGCTCTGGGAGGACCAGGCGCTCATGCAAGTGGAGATCGGTGACACGACCCTGCGCGACACTGATGTCATGCCTCCCGATCTGAAAGCCAAGATGGGCTTCTACGGCAGCGCGGTGGCGACCGTCAGGAGGGGGCGCGCCAAGGGACTTACCGACGCGCAGGTGCCGGAGTTCCTGGAACTAATGCAGCGCGCCGCGGCCGAGCAGGGGGAGCAACAGGCCAAGACCGCCAACCATTTCGAGGCATTCGAGTACGGTCAACGCCTATTTTCCGAGATGACAGATGCCTGGCGGCTGGCGCTGACCGTCGAGTGGCTCGACGATCCGGATGACGGCACGGCGGTTGAGTTGTAGGTCCACAACGACCGACGGCGCGGTTCGGTGTGGGCGCCGAGGAGCAGGGTGCTCGGACGACCGAAGGGACCGTGGTCGTCACGTCCTGGTTCATGGGGCACTTGGCGGGATTCCGGTGAGTGTCGGAGTCCGTTGTCGGTGTGCTGGCGGGTGGCGTGGCACGGCAGATTCGAGGAGTTGTTTGCCGGCGAATCCGCGGTCGTGGATCTGCGTCGTCTGGTGTGGCGTGCCGTTGGATGACCCGCCGTCGGCGTCCTCGGCGCTCGCCGTACCGATCCGATGGAGGATCAGGCCGCGCCGTGCTGGCGATGAGCGGCAAGGTCCCGTCCGGTGATGGACACCAGTTGCGGTTCGAGGGCGGCGAGTTGCTCCGTCAGCGTCCGAGTGCGGCGGCGCGCCGTCTTGTAGCGAGGCCAGTCTCGTACACGGCCCGGACTGGAAAACTCACGGTCCATGGCGAGGGTCTCGTCATCGGTGCCTGATCGTGCCTGCTCGGCGCAGTAGGCCACCCAGCTTTCGTGGAGCACGGACACGTCCGCGCAGGCGCACTTCGCCTGGACGACCGTGGAGGTCAGAGGATGGCTGGGGCCGAGGATGTTCAGCAGGCCGGTGAGTGCTTCCTCGATGGGGACGCTGTGCTCGACCGTCGCGCCGATGACGCTGTCCGGATCACCGGAAGGAGTGCGCGTGGCGAGTGTGAACTGGAGCCGCCACGCAGCGGCGTGAACCTGCTCGTCATGCGCCTCTGTACTGCGCCGCTTCATGGTCCATCGCATCCGCGGGGCCTCTCCCCTTGTTGTTTCTCTGATCGGCTTCTCCACTCTGCCAGCTGAGCACGCACCTGTGCCAGCGCTGTCGCCTCTGGGTGGTCGGCTGGGAGGGCTTGGCGGACTTCCGGTCCATGCGGAAGATCACCGCATGGAGCCCCGTCGTGGCCGCCCGGTCCGCGAGAACCCTGCCGGAATCGGACGAGCGCGGCCCAGGGCTCAAGATGCCGACTACCAGCAGGCATGCCGGAACCGTCCCCGCGCGACTGCGTCCAGGACACCTACCTTCAAGCGAGTCCGCACTGACGAGGCCGGCTGGGCACCGCACCGCGCTCCGGGTGGGGCAAGGCCAACTCCCTGTCCCACCAGGGGCGCTGCTGCGTAGGCCGCTTGCGCGAGGCCGCCACCGGGTAGATTCGATGCCATGGATTTCGTTGCTGACACCGTCCGTCTGACGCCGCTCAGTTCTCAGATGCTGGTCGTCGAGCGAGCGCCGCTCGTCCTGTCCGGTGTGAGCGTCCGCATCGCGGCAGGGCGTGAAAGGCTGCTGGCCGACGTGCTGGCAACGGGCGTTCTCATGCCGCGCCGCCATCCTGAAATGTGGAGGAAGTTGGAGGTCACCGTCACCGATTTGCCCGCGGGCCTGTCTGCCCCAGACGCAGGCAATCTGGTGCGAGCGATCACCCGCACGTCCCACGTGGCCCTCGAAGCCTGGTCCTCTCCGTGCGAGTCAGAAGGGCCGTGGCCGTACGCGGTGGTGCCGTGGTTCGACACCCAGAGCGTGGGGGCGTCGGTCGCCACGTCGCGGGACTGGATGGAGTTCGGCGGCGACCTCTTCGAATCCTGCTGGTGGGCGGGAGGGGAGACCTGGCATGACACCCTGGTCGGCGCCATCAGCACGGAGCGTTTCGTTCCGCTCGTACCGGTTGAAGAGGGAGCGCTGTGGGGCCTGGGCACGACCACGACGCCGCCGCCGGCCGCGACGAGCCTCCAGGAGCGAGAAGCTCTTCGCGCCCACGATGTGCAGTGGCAGCGCGAGAAGTACGGTGCCTACGTATGAGGTGTGGCCGCCGAGCGCGAACCGGTCGGAGAGGCCCTGGTACGCGGCGACCTGCGGAGGCTTAGGGCGGCATCCTCTGCGGCCCACCGCCGCCCCAGCATTCAACGCGCCCTCCTTGGCAAGGACCGCACTGTCCACGCCTCCGAAGCGCTGGACCTGATCGAGTCGTTCGGGACCAACGTGTCACGGCGACCGAGCGCAGGGGAAAGGAACACCGAGATCCCGTGAGCGCTCCCAGCCACGTACAGCCCGTCTACCTCGGAGAAGAGCCGCCCGAGGCCTATGCCGCGAGCCTCTTCTTGTCCGGATTTCCGGCTGCCGACGATCCGACGTGGCCCGAGCGGGCCCTTGCGGAGGCGACCCGCCAGTGGTGTCACCCTGGCACCCTCGTCATCTTTCTCCCCGCGGCCCGAAGCGGCTCCTCCCGCTTCGACGCGCCTCGTCGGCTCACCTGGGAACACGTCCAGCGCGCCCGCGCCGATGAGATCATCCAGTGGGTGCGCGACCCGCTGGCCGCTTCCGGCCAGCCCTTCGGAGCATGGCTCAGCGCCGATGCGGACGACGGTCGTTCCGTCCTCGGCGGCCTCACCGAAACAGAGGGCGCCAGCCAGAGCCTTCGCCTCCTCGCCGAGGAGCTCTGCATTCCCATCGCCGGGACCCTGCCGCAGTCCATCTTGCTGGCTCTCGACCGCATCGGCCCCGGCGCCCCGCGCTCCGCCGGACAGCGCGACGTGCCGCTCCTGCTCTGGCGCACCCCCTCTTTTCGCGCCTGGCTCGACGCCCAGGAGGACGCCGGCAACAGGCTGCTCGGCGGTCGGATCTCCTGGATCCTCCGGGTCGGCCCGAACCGTTCTCATGTCTTCTTGTGGGCGTACGCCGCCCGCGTCTGGGTCGGGGCGGAGAGCCGTGTGAAGGACAACGAAGTCGTCCTGGGGCGGCCCGATCTCACCAGCGTCGTGGCCTACCGGCCAGCGCCCCGCTGGGACGACACCGAGATCGTTGTCATCCGCGAGTTCCGCTCAGCAGCCCGAACCCCGGACGGCCTCATCCGCGAGGTCCCGGGCGGATCCAGTTTCCGGCCCGGTGATCCCCGAGCAGTGGCCGCTGCCGAGTTCACCGAGGAGACCGGTCTGCGGCTGTTGCCGGCACGGCTCCAACTCGTCGGCAGCCGCCAGGCGGTCGGCACACTATCGGCCCACACCCAGACCGTCTACGCCGTCGAACTCAGCGCCTACGAACTCGAACAGCTGCGAAGCGACACAACGAGCCACGGCAACACCGACGAGACCGAGCACACCTACGTGGAGGTCGCCCGGCTCGGCGACCTCCTACGACCGGACAATCCCCGACCAGTGGACTGGGCCACCCTGGGGGCCATTCTCCAAGCCGTACCACCGATGCGATAACCGGAAGTCTGAAACCCCCAGGTTGCGGCGAGAGCTGGAGGCCAGCTCGGTCACCGGCTGCGGCGATCGACAGGCCGTCAGGCTGCGTGGCTGCCTCGCCGACTACGCCGCCAAACCCAGAAAGCACCTATGGCGGCCACTGCCAGGGCCTCGAAGGCAGCGCCGGTGCCTCCGGGCGCGCTGGCGACCTTCGATGCAGCGAGGACTCCGGAGACGATGAGGAGGTACGGCAGGAGGAAGAGGACGGTACGGCCGAGACGGATGGGATCCATAGGCCAAGTATCCCTATTTGTCCGCTACTTGGCCAGAGCGATTCTCTGTGCCCGGTGGTATATGGTCCGCACTGCTGCTTCGCTGTCTGGGAATTCGACGTCCCGGAGGAATCTGACTATGTAGGGGACTGAGTCCGTTGCTTCGGAGGGTTCAAGCCGTCGCCAGCAGCCGAGCGCGTTGCCGACGGCGCGAATGGTGGTGCTGTGTCGGGGTCCGAGGTGGAGGTGCCAGGCCCGAGCCATGAAGACCCAACTCGTCAGGCTGTATGGAAAGTCCTGGTTGAGCCAGGCAATGTCGGCGCGTACGAGGCCGACGGCCAGGGTGTAGAGGTGGTCCGCGCCGAATTGGGCGGACAGCTCTGTGAGTAGGTGATCGGCGGCGCGGCCGGCTTCGGTGAAGAGGTTTTGGTTGGCGGTGGCGCAGATGGAAGCGAGCCGTCCGCGGTAGGGCTCGGGCAGTGGTTCGTACGGCCGGTCGGGTGGCACGGGGTCCACCGCGCGCGACGTCGGTGGCGACAGACGCGTCGGCGACGCCGCCGTCTGGGGGCGGCTTGGTGCGGCAGCGACCGGAGCGTTGCTGTCCAAGGGGTGGCTGGTGCCGTCGGCGTCGACCCGGATCGTGGTCGTGTACTGCGCCTGCTCGTCCTGGATCACTGCCCGGAGCGGCATCTCCAGTGCAGCAGCCTCCAGTTGGAGGTGCGCCAGGACGGCGTCGTTGAGCGGGACGCCGGGAGGCGGCGCGAAGTACTCCTCGTCTATGAAGCAGATCCCGTCGGGTGTGATCCGGATCTGCACCGATTCTGGAGAGATATCACTCACTGCTGGTCCACCTGCTTGCCCGGGAGGAGGGGGATGGTGCTGATTCCGCCGGCGCTCGGAAAGCTCGGTTCAGCCCATCCGCGATACCGCAGACGCCAAGCACCGTTGGTGAGTACTTTCCGCGAGACGATGGCGATCTTGCCCTGGTGTGGGTACTCGTCCCCCACGTCGTTGCTGGCTACCTGGTCGTTGCCGAGGTACAGGGCGACGTGTCCCGCCCTCTTGCCGGTGTCGTAGAACAGCAGCGCTCCTGCGGGCGGTGACATGTCGCCCGGGTGCGCGAGTCCGGCGTCGACGAGCCGGTTCCAGTGGACGTTGGCTGTTGCGGACCCGGACGAGCCCCAACCGTAGGCCTGAGCTACGAAGTTGTCGCACATCCGGTACCAGCCCGTCTTACCCGCTTCGTTCCGGGCGCTCGCGATCGCCTGGGCGGCGGTGCGAGGGTTCTTGACCTTGAACGTTGCCTTGGGATCCGCGCCGCCTGTGGCGGCCGGGTCGTCGCAGCCCGTGCTGATCGACGTGACGGCGTGTTCCCCCCAGGTTTTGGCGACGAGCGCGCCCGCTGTGGACTCCCACTTGGCGTACTCGTTTCGGTACTTCTCGGCGGGACGCTGGATGCTCGCGGCGACCTTGGTGAGGGCCTTCTCCTGCCAGTTGTCCATCTCGACGAGCTGGTCGTAGAACTGCCCGGACGCGTAGACCGGGTCGGTGAGGTCACTGACGGTCCCCCAGCCTTGGGAGGGCCGTTGCTGGAAGAGACCCACGCTGTCCGCGTGGCCGTGGTGCAGGTTGTTGAGGGTGCTTTCCTGCATGGCCACGGCCACGGCGATGACTGCGGCACGAGGCGCTAGGTGCCGGGTACGGGCGACGTTGGTGATGGTGCTGGCGTTGCGTACCTGCCGAGGAGTCCATTCGGCGCTGTTCTGGGCGCCTTGGGGATGCAGCGGAACTGTCACCTGGGCGGCGCCAGCATCCGGTTCGCCGTCGAACTTCGGCTTCTCGCCTCCCGCGCCGGCTCCGCTTTCCCCGTCGCCGACTGGCTGAAGGCCGCTTTGGCAGGTGTTGGCGTTGGCCTGGGTCGTGGCACCGCTGACCGCGAGCACGCAGAGAGAGAGCACCGAGACGCCTGCTGCGGTGACACCTATGGCGGCCTTCCCGATCCCGTTCATCCCCACCTCGACCATAAACATATGTAGATGACAGAAGGTCAGTGAACAACAGGAGCGCCGGAACGGCCACCCATCCCAGGCGACTCCGACGAGTATCCAACTTCCTCCTGCATGGCGAAGGGTGTACGCGGGCCACCATTCATCGCGCTGCATTCAAGGTGGCTGAGGTGTCACCCTGCACTCCACGGGGTGCCCTGCGACTGCCAGAGATAGATCTATGACCTGCAACTATGTGAGACTCCTCGGGCCCGACCGGGCCCGAGGAGTCCGAAGCTGATTCCTGTCGAGTGACTGGGGTGGGATGCGTCGCCCCGTCACCTCTAGGGCCCTCAAGGCAGGTCTCTCATTCTGTAAACGCTTGTTGTCAAGTTTACGTGTATGTACCTTTCATCGTCATGGCTCGGTTTCGAGCCAGTCTCCGTGACGAGGGTGGAAGGGAGTCGGGGGATGCCCGTTTCACAACACCTGGTGGATCTCGCGGCGAGTGGTGACATCGGCACCCTCGTGAACGGGCTGTCCCCGGACTGGGGTCCATTCGGTCAGCTCGGGAAGGTGGGGCGGACGGTGATCCAGGCCCTCATGGCCGGCGTCGTTCTGCTCCTGCTGGGCCGCGCGATCCTCGGCGCAGTGCACATGAAAGTCGGTGAGGGCCAGCACGACGTAGCCCAGGTCAGCAAGGGCAAGAAGGACATCGCCGGGAGCCTGGTCGGAGCTTTCGTCGTCGCCTCGATAGGGACGATCTTCACCATCGTGTACGGGATGGGCATCTGAGATGGCCCCCAAGAGCGCCCCGAGGAAGGGCACCCGCGTCCTGGTCGACGAGACGCCGACGGAGCGGACCGGAGGAAAGCCCTGGTGGCGGGGGATGGCTATCGCTGGAGGGATCTTCCTCGCGGTGCTCGTCCTCGCTGTGTTCATGGGCTTGTCCGGCGGCAGCAGCGGATCTGATTCCGACGGCTCGTCGGACGGCCGGAGCCAGACCGCCCCGGCGCAGCGGAACGGCACCGGAGGGGACCCCAAGAGCACGGCCAAGAAGCTGGTCAGCGGTGTCCCGGTGGGCTACTCCCACAATCAGGCCGGTGCCGTGCAGGCTGCGATCAACTATCAGGTGGCCCGATCGTCCGCCGCGTACTTCACCGACGAGACGGTCCGCCACCAGACCCTCACCGCGATGATGACCAGCCAGGCTCTGGACCGGCAGATCCGCAACGACGACAACGGGATGCGGCAGGTCCTCGCCTCCCTGGGCGTCACCAGCGACAACGAGGACGCGCTGGTCGCACGTGGGGCGGCGATGGGCACCCGGGTCACCACGTACACCGATCAGGTGGCCACCGTCGACGTGTGGATGACCGGTCTCGTCGGCGTCACGGACAACAACGCTCCGATGCCGGTCTCGGCGTCATGGACCACTTACACGTTGACGCTTCAGTGGGAGTCCGGTGACTGGAAGCTGTCCGCGATCACGTCGGTCAACGGTCCGACCCCCTTGGACGCCGGAAGCGACAGCCCCACCAGCGTCGACGAGTTCCGCACGGCAGATCGGGAGTTCAATGCGCCCCCGTATGTCGGCTGAGACCCAGCAGCGGGTCCGGACCCGGCTCATCTGGATCACCGGGCTGACGGCCACGCTCAGCATCATGCTCGCCCCGGGCCAGGCCCAGGCGAACGACTTCTCCGACTGGTCCTGCAAGAACATCCCGTTCGCGGACAGGGTCTGCAACGTCGTCGAGGCGACGAACCAGGCGATCGACTTCGCGAGCGACCCCCTGGGCTATATCGCCCAGTTCTTCAACAATGCCGTGACCAGCCTCTTCACCCAGATGATGAAGGCGTTGGGGTCGACCACGCGGATCGACTGGCAGGATCCCGGGTTTCTCCGCACCTACACCATGGCGTTCGCCGCCTCCACGGTGCTGACCGTGATCCTGTGGCTGGTCGCCGTGGCCAAGAGGGCGATTCAGGGAGTTTCACCGTTTCAGGCGCTCGGGGAGTCGATCGGTTTCCTGCTCATGTCGGTGCTGGTCTCCGCCTTCGCGCCGCTGGCGGTCGCCTACATCGTGCGGGTCTTCGACGAAGCCGCAGAGACGATGTTCAAGCCGGTGGCGGGAGACGCAGCCGACATGGTCGTCACCGTCACGACGGCGATGCTCTCGCTGATGGCGATACCCGGCGGCGCAATCATCGTGATCTTCTTCTGCATGGCAATGCTGGCGGCCGTGGCCGGCGTGTGGCTGGAGCTCATCGTCCGCAACGCGCTGATCCTGTCGGGCCTGGTGTTCGGTCCGACCGTTTTCAGCGGTCTGGTCGACCGTGACCTATGGGGGCACACCAAACGCTGGTGCGGCGTAATGGCCGCGATCATCGCCTCGAAGTACGTCACCTTCACTGTCCTCGCGCTCGCCACCGGCACGCTTGCGTCGGACCCTCCGAAACCCAGCCTCGCGCAGTCCTTCGCCACGGTCTTCACCGCGCTCGCGCTGCTGTTCCTCGCCCTCTACATGCCCTTCCAGCTCTCGAAGTTCCTGCCGGCGTTCGGTGACGAGGTGCGCGACATGTACGCGGCCCGTGACGAGCTCAAGGGCCGGGCCAAGAACGTCGGCAGCCAGATGGGCGACTCCTACGGGGAGCTGAAGTCGCGTATGGGCGGCGGTGGCGACGGCGGATCCGGCGACGAAGGCGACGGTGGGGATGCCGAGGTGGCGGACGGCGATGCCCTGAGCGGTGGCGGCGAGGAGGCGGCCGAGTCGGGGGCGGCCGAGGGGACAGCCGCCGCGACCGGTGTCGGTGCGGCGGCCGTGGCCGCGAAGAAGGGGGTCGACAAGACCAAGGACGAGGCCGAAGCCGCAGTAGAGCGCGGTGTCGACGGGGCAACCGCCGGTCTCGACTCCGATGGTTCCTCGGCCGGCTCGTCGGCGGGCGGCGACTCCGACGGAAGCGACGGTCACACCCCGGGCGGGACTCCCGACGCCGCAGTCCCGGACAGCAGGACGGCCGGTGGGGGGCCGGTGGATGAGGCAGGCCCGCAGTCCTGGCCTCCGCCAGAGCCACCGGACGAGCCGGAACCTCCGCCACCGGACGAGGAGATGCGCTGATGCCCGTCCCCTTCGCACGCCCAGGAGTAGTTGTGGCTCGCACCTTCACTTACCCACGGCCGAGGCCGCGCGGTTTGCTCGGCCGGAAGCTCGATGCCGACGAGCAGCTCGTCTTGGGAGCCGGCTTCGTCGGCGGACTCATCTCTGCCTGGATCCTCGGCGGCATCCTGCTGAAGATCGTCGGCTTCGTGCTGGTCGCGGGCGTCTGTGCCTGGGCCACGCTGGCGCCGCACAAAGGGCGCACGTACGTCCGGTGGTTCGAGATCAACCGGACCTACAAGAAGCTACTGCGCGACGGCTCGCTGCTGTACAAGTCCCGGGCGCCGTACGCCGGCCGGTACGCCGACGGCCGCCGTGTCCCTATCGACTTGCCGGTCGGCGTGCCCCGGAACATGCAGTGGATCACGGCGCGCACCGCGTTCGGTGAGATCGCGATCGTGCTGCAGCCGGACGAGCTGATGTTCACGGCCGCGGTCGAGGTCGAAGGCCTGCGCGACTTCGGCAGCCTCGACACCGCCGACAAGGAGGCCCTGATCCGGGCCTACGAGCACCTGCTGAAGACCACGGCCGACAGCGGCGGGCGGATCCGGCGCCTTCAGTGGATCAGCAGGGTCATCCCCACCGACCCCAACGCCCACGCCCGGGACGCCGCTGAGCGCCGGGACAGGAACAGCCCGACGGAACTGCAGCAGTCGTACGACGAGTTGATCCAGCGCGTCGCCGTCACCGCGGAAGACCGCCGGCTGCTGCTCGTGGTGGGCATCCCCTACACCTCCGGCCTGGTCGCCGAGGCCCGCCGCTACACCACCCTCCACGAGGGCTACGCGATCACGCTCGGGCAGGAGATCGAGAGCTTCATCCGGACGCTGGGGCGCGGGCAGCTTCGTCACGTCCGCAACCTCGACGAAGCCGGCCTGGCCTCCTACCTGCACCACTCCTACGACCCCAGTCACTGGATCGACGACACCGCCGGGATGGACCGGGTCACGTGCTGGCCCGCTGTTCTCGATGCCCGCAACAAGAAGTACATGGCCTCCCGCAGCTGGGAGGCGGCCGAGGACGACTGGTACTCGATGACGGCCTGGGTGAAGGAGTTGCCCGTCCTCCCGGTCGGCATCAACTTCCTCGCGCCCGTCCTGCTCTACGTCCAGGACATCATCCTGTCGGTGTCCGTGGTCATGGACCTCGTCAGCACGGACCAGGCGATCACCGAGGCGATGGCGGACGCCACCAACGAACTGGGCCAGGCCGACAAGAAGGCCGGACGCATCGAGGACCCGCGCGAGCAGAAGGCCCAGAGCGCCTCGATACGCACCATGCGGGACATCGCCGACGGCGCAGCGGGCACACGGCTCGCGGCCTGGATCACCGTCACCTCGCCCACCCTCGATGCCCTGCGCCGGGACGCCGACACGGTCCGCGCGGGCGCCACCCGTGCCGGACTGCGCATGGAGTGGTGCGACAGCGAGCACCACCGCGCCTTCGCCAACACCCTGCCCTTCACCGCCGGACTGCTGAAGGAAGGGCGGTAGCGATGCTGGAGATGCTGCGCCGCCAGACGCAGACCCGGCGACGGGCTGTGCGCTCGACCACCAGCCACGCCTGCGGCCTCTACCCGGCGGTCGGCGCGGCCAGCATGGACCCCCGCGGCGTGATCATCGGCCGGGAGGCCTACAGCGGCAAGGCCTACATCTACGACCCGTTCATCCTCTACAACCCGCTCGCCCGCGTACGGCTTGCCAGCGGGCACGCGCTGGTCCTCGGCAAGTCCGGCTACGGCAAGTCCGCGCTGGAGAAGACCTACGTCCTGCGCCAACTGCGCTTCAGGGACCGCAACTTCGCGATCCTGGACGCGCAGGGCGAGGACGGCGCGGGCGAATGGGACGGCATCGCACGGCAGCTGGGCATCACCCCGATCCGGCTCGTCTACGGCGCCTCAGACGCCGGCGAAGGAGTGCGGATCAACCCGCTCGATCCGCGGATTCCCGCCGAGCACCAGTTCAAGGTGCTTACGTCCATGATGGAGATCCTCACCGGCACGCTCACCTCGCAGACCAAGTTCGCCCTGGCCGAGGCCCACAAGAGGGCGATCGCTGCCGCCCGCGAGCGGCAGCGCGTGGCGATCCTCTCCGATGTCCTGGACGCCCTCACCGCCCCGCAGCCGACCCTGCTCGGTCAACAGCCGGTCACGCCGGAGGATTTGACGGAGTGGGGCCAGCCGGCCGCCCTGGCCCTGGACTCGCTGTGCAACCCCAGCCGGGACCTGGCGGGCATGTTCGACGGCCCGACGACCGAAGGCATCGACCTCGACCTCGACGCCCGGTTGATCATCTTCGACCTGACGAAACTGCCGCGTGAGGGCGAGGCCATGCCCCTGCTGATGGCGGTCATCGGGCCCTGGCTCAGGTTCGGATGGATCAAGCCGGACGACCGGATCAAAAGGACTTTGATCGTCGAGGAGGCCTGGCACATCCTCTCCCACCGCCCGGTCGCGCGGCTCTTCGAGGAACTGGTCCGCTACGGCCGACGCCTGGGACTGAGCTTCTGGGCGGTCCTGCACCACCTCGGAGATCTGCTGCTGGAGCAGGCCCCGGAGGCGGCAGCCATCCTCAAGTTGACGGCCACCCGGGTCCTGTACCACATGGACCGGGACGAGGCCGAGACCACCGCCGACTACCTGGGACTTCCCGACTGGGCGCGCAAGGCGCTCGCGGACGGCTCCAACGTGTGCGCGCCCGGACGGGCCATCTGGCAGGTGGGCTCCCGGATCAACCTCGTTGAACATATCCGGACAAAGCTGGAGATACATCTCACGGATACCAATCGCCGGATGTCCGAGCGGCTGCCCGGGTCCGCAGACCGCCATGGCCATGCCTCGGCTCCGATTATCCCCCTCCGCAAGGGGGCTGCGGCATGATGCCGAAAGCGGCCACCCCGAAGACAGCGGCACGCGTGCGCCTCGGGCGGGACGCCGTGTGGATCATCCCGCTGATCGCGGCGTTCGTGCTCACCGCGCTGCTGTGGACGACCGCGCTGGTGTCCGGAGTCCTGGCGCACGGCCGGCCCGCGTCCATCACCTGGGACTCGGCGGGCAAGGCGGTCGTCGCCGTCTTCCGGCACCCCGGCGACCCTGCGGCGGCCTGGCCGGGCGACGCGGGGGTTGCCGGTCCCTTCGTGTTCTGGCCCACCCTCCTGGTGCTGCTCGCCGTGGCTGTGTGGGGCACGTGGAAGACGTACTGGTGGTGGAAGCGCCGGGGTGCCGACGGCGCCGACGGGATGGCGACCCGTGTCCAGCTGGAGAAGGCCATGGGTGAGCCGCAGGCCCTGTCCCGCGCCGGGTCCCTGCGTCCCACGCTCGCCGAGCAGAACCCCAAGGCCATCTCCATCCGTGACGTCGCCGTCTACATCGGAAGCGCCGACCCCACGGACATCCCTCTGTGGATCACGATCGAGGAATCGATGATCCTGGTCGCTCCGCCCCGCGAGGGAAAGACCTCCCAGATCATCCTCCCGGAGATCCTCGAATTCCGCGGAACGGTCCTCGCCACCAGCAGCAAGACCGACGTCCTCTACAACACCGCACTTCTGCGGCAAGAACACGGTCCCGTCTGGGTTCTGGACCCGACCGGGCTGTCCGGCTGGCCGAATCAGCTGCGCTGGCCGTTGACCGCAGGATGCGAGGAGTACCAGGTCGCGCGAAAGCGGGCCGAGACCCTCGCGGCAACCACCAAAAGCGAAGAAGGGACAAAGAATGGCGGTTATTTCGCGCTCAACGCGAAAACCCTTATTACCTGCTGGCTGCACGCCGCAGCCCTGCACCGGCGTCCGGTCCTCGACGTGCTGGCCTGGGCGACCGACCCGGACAACCGCGAGGCGGTCGACCTGCTGGCGGCCAAGGGCAAGCACCTCCTCGCCGCCGCGCTGGCCGGCCAGCACGCGGCGGCTGAGGAGGAACGTTCCGCCACCTGGAGGACCGCGGAGCAGAGCTTCATCGCGCTCTATGACGAGAAGGTCGCCGAGATCTTCGCCCCTCAGGGGGACGTGGAGGTCTTCGACATCGAGACCTACCTCCGGCAGTCCGGAACCCTGTTTTTGATCGGCGAGGACGAAGAATCAAGCGCTCTCGCCCCGCTGAACGCGGCCTTCGCCAAAGCGATGTTCGACACCGCCAAGAGGGTTGCCGCCCGCAGCCCCAACGGCCGCCTTCCGATTCCGCTCGGCTGCTTCCTGGACGAGCTGGCCAATGTCGCGCCGCTGCCGGAAATTCCGAGCCTGATGAGCGTCAGCGGCTCGCAGAACATTTTCATCATGGCCGTACTCCAGGGCTATGCCCAGGCCGAGGAGCGCTGGGGCGCCCTGGGGGTCAGGAAGATGTTCGCCAGCGGCACCGTGAAGGTGTTCCTGGGCGGTATCAGCGACCCCGAGGAACTGAAGTCCTACAGCTCGCTCGCCGGTGAATTCGACGAGGACGTGGAGACCGTCTCCGACGACGGGGACCGGGTCTCGGTGTCCACGGCGGTCCGCCGCCGGGCGGTCGTCGAACCGGCCACCATACGCATGATCCCGGAACGCGGCGGGATGGTGTTCCACCGCCGCACCCCCGCGACCCTCGTCAGCTTCGTCCGGGCTCACGAGGGGCCGCGGGCGGCGGAGATCAAGGACGCCACGCGCCGGGCGCACGAGATGGTCGCCGATCGCGTCCGCCTGGAGAAGGCGGGCGGTCATGGCTAGCGGCTTCGAGGACATCTTCGCCGAGCTCACCAACATCAACGCTGAGCAGGTCCTGCTCAGCGAGCGCGTCAAGCTGCTGGAGGAGCAGCTGTCCGCCTCCGGTGCGTCCGGCGGCGGGGACGAGGACGGCGAGCGGGAGCGCCCGGCCGGCGAGCCGGTGCGCTGGCACGAACTCGACGCCGAGCAACACGCCGTGCTCTGGCCGCAGTTCGTGTCCTGGGTGATCTGGGCGGCCGACCGCTACGAGATGACCACCGATCAACTGCCGCGCCAGTGCTGGTGGCAGCACGGCGCGGTCGTCGAGGAACTCACCGCCCTGTGGACCTCCCACGAGTCGGCGTACGCGAACGGGGAGGATGGCGGCTCGGCGCCCTACCTGTGGCAGGACGCCCTGGCCCGCGCCCTGGAGCGCATGGGCCGGTTCTGGCTCGGCTCCTGCCGCAACGGCCAGCACAAACAACGGCACCGCGATGCCGCCTGGGGCGGCGACGCCGACTATCTGCTCCTCCTTCTGGCCGCCGGAGACCGTGAGCCCGGCGGCGACCCACCCGGACCGGGTCGCGCGGAGCCTCTGGACGACGAGGACGGCAACGGATGACGACACCACGCAGGAGGCTCTCCATGGTCAAGAACAGGTACGGGCGCACCGTATTCGCCCCCTGGCGAGAGCGCCTGCCGCACCGGTACGGGACGCGGCCAAATCCCCGGGAGTACTTCACCAGTTCGGATCGCGGCCGAGCAGCAGGCCGGGGAGTTACGGGACGCGATGGTCCTCGCCGGAACTCCCGTCGGCGGCGAGGCCGAGGAACGGCGGTCCCACCCGGACCGGCTCCGCCGGGGTCGAAGCCGACCGGATCGTCCTCCACGAGCTGATCCACCCGCTCGCCGCCACCCCTGCCCGCGGCATCCCTGTGCCGCTGCCCCTCTCCTAGCCACCGGCCCGCCGGTCGCACGCACCCCCGCGGCCCTGGGCCCCGATCCACGCATCTGCCTTTCGCACCCTGGGAGCAGGCGTTGAGTACACCGCAGCCGCCCGCCGACGACCAACCGACCAACAGTTCCGACGGCTTTCTGCCCGGTCTGGACCTCGATGCCGAGGCTCTTCAAGGGCGGAGCCGGTCTGCGGCACGCCCGGATGATACGCCGGCGGGAGAGGATGGGACGGGGAGCCCCACCCCGTCCGAGGGCGCTGAGCAGGCAGGAGACGTTGACGATGAACCGGTACGGCGAGCAGGCGATGGAGCACTGGAGGCAGAACCGGCCCCAGGCCTACCGGGAGCTGGAGGATCCTCAGGAGTACTTCACGGACCTGGGGACGCAGATCGAGCAGGAAGTCGAGGCGCGAGCCCGGCAGTTGGCGGGCACGGAGCCGGACGGGGAGGGCTACCTTCAGCGCCTCGGGCGGCTGAACACCGCCCGGTTGGAGGCGGAGGGCGCGGTACTGCGGGAGAGGGCGCTCCTGGAGGAGGAGCCGGAGCAGGACTAGGAGCGCCCGCCCGGCCCGGACCGCGTACGGAGCGGGAGCGGGTCGCCGCGAACATCGCGGCCGTGCATGTCGTCCTCCGCCTGCGGGCGGAGAACCGGCCGGCCACCGAGGCCGAGCAGCAGGTGCTCCAGCAGTGGACCGGCTGGGGCGCCACCCCCTACCTGTTCGACGAGCGGAAGAAGTTCGCCGCCACGTTCGCGGCCGAACGCGCCCATCTGCGGGACATCCTGTCGCAGGACGAATACGCCAAGGCCCGCTCCTCAACTCTGAACGCGCACTACACCGATCCGGTCTACGCCCGCGTCGTCTGGCAGGCCCTGCGGCAGTTCGGCGTACCGGCTGGCGCGCAACTGCGGGTGCTGGAACCCGGAGTGGGCGCGGGACGGTTCCTTGCCGATGCCCCTGCCGACGCCGAGATTGTCGGCGTCGAGGTCGACCCCATCACGGCGGCCGTGGCCCAGGCCCTCTACCCGAGCGCGCAGATCCTCACCGAGTCCTTCGCCGATACCCGGCCACCGGAAGAGGACTTCGATCTTGTCATCGGCAACGTCCCCTTCGGCAAGTACAAGCTCCGCGACCCGAAACATAACCCCGGCCGGCGCCAGTCGATCCACAACCACTTCATCCTCAAGAGCCTGGAACTCACCCGGCCCGGCGGCATCGTCGCCCTGATCACCTCCCGCTACACCCTGGACGGCACCGACGAGGCGCGCGAAGCCCGGGAACAGATGGCCGCGGTCGCTGACCTCCTCGGCGCCGTCCGGCTGCCCAGCAACTCCCACCAGGATGCCGCCGGCACCAACGTGGTGATGGATCTCCTCATCTTCCGGCGCCGCGCAGAAGGCGAGACACCGGCCGCAGCCGACTGGCTGACCGTTGAGCCGGCGGTCCTGCCAGGAGCCCGGCCCGGCGTCGCCGCGCAGCCCATCGAAATCAACAACTACTTCGTGCAGCACCCACAGATGGTCCTCGGCACGCCGAAGGCCGACGTCGTCCGATATGGCCCCAAGCTGGTTGTCGAAGGAAAACCGCAAGCCGAAGCCGCACTCCGCACAGCCCTAGACCACCTCGCGCAGCAGGCCCAGGACTCGGGCCGTGCGTTCACTGAGCGCCTGGTTTTCCACGGAACGCTGGAGAAATATGACGGGCTGCTGGAACTCGGCCCCGACGGCACCTTCACCGAGATCCGCAACGGCCGCCCCGTCCCGCACGTACCCGCCAAGTCACAGGCCCGGGAGCTGCGCGAGCTGATCGGCCTGCGCGACATCGCGGTGGCCCTGCTGGATGAGGAGTCGGAGAACCACCTCACCACCCCCCGCATGACGCAGCTGCGAGGCGAACTCAACCGCCGCTACGACGCGTACGTGACCCGGTTCGGTCCGATCAACCGCTTCAAGGTCAACAACCGCCCCTCCGCCGACGGGACACCCGCCGAGGAAGCGGCCGAACGTCGGACCTACCCGCGCATGGGCGGGTTCCGCAACGACCCCTTCGCCCCGTACGTCCTCGCACTGGAGAACTTCGACGAGGACACGCAGACCGCGAAGAAGGCCGACCTGTTCGCCAAGCGGGTCGTCGCACCGCCTGAGCCGCTCAAGCGCGCGGACAGCCCCGAGGACGCCGCGCTGATCTGCTGGGACCAGCACAACGACATCCGCCTCGACACGGTGGCCGCCCTCCTCGGCCTGGACAGCGAACAGGCCGCGCGCGAGGCGCTGGGCACCCTCGTCTACGACGATCCGGACGGCGGGCTGATCCGCCGCATGGAGTACCTCTCGGGCAACGTCCGCCGCAAGCTCGCGGCAGCCGAGCAGGCCGCGGCCAAGGACCCCAAGTACGCCGTCAACGTGGAGGCGTTGAGCGAGGTCATCCCCAGGGACCTGCAGCCCGCAGAGATCGAAAGCCGGCTCGGCGCTGCCTGGGTCTCCGCCAAGTACGTGCAGGAGTTCCTGCGCGAGATCCTCGAAGACGACGACGTCAAGGTCAGCAATCTCGGGGCCCGCTGGAGCGTCAAGGGCGGCGACACCGGCAGTCTGCTGGCCCGCACCGTCTGGGGCACCCAGGCCCGCTCGGCTCAGGCCCTGGCCAGCAACCTGCTCAACAACCAGGAAATCCTGGTCACCAAGAAGCTGCCCCCCGATGGGCCGACGGTCACGGATACGAAGGCGACGGCGTTCGCCCTGGCCAAGTCCAAGCAACTGGACGACCGCTTCCGGATGTGGCTCTGGGAGGACCCGGACCGGGCCGAAACCCTGCTGCGCTACTACAACAACCGCTACAACGCGATCGTCCCCCCGAACTACACCGGCGTGCAGATCACCGCCCCCGGCCTGTCCAAGGCCTACACCCTGCACCCCCACCAGAAGGCCGCGGTCGCCCGGATCCGCGCCACCAAGACCGGCGTCGGCCTCTACCACGGCACCGGCGCGGGCAAGACCCTCGAAATGATCGTCGGCGGGATGGAACTGACCCGCCTCGGCCTGGCCAAGAAGCCTGTCTACGCCGTCCCCAAGGGTGTCCTGGGCCAGTTCCAGCGGGAATTCCTCCAGGCCTACCCCCGAGCCCGGATCCTGGTCGCGGACTCTTCCGACCTCACCGGAGAGCGCCGTCACCAGTTCGTCGCCCGCTGGTCGACCGGCAACTGGGACGCGGTCATCATCAGCCACACCGCGTTCAAGAAGATCCCCATGTCCAAAGCGGCCCGCCTGGACTACATCAGCCAGGAGGTCAAGCGCCTGGAGGCGCACCTCGAAAACGCGGACGGCGGCGACAAGTTCACCGTCAAGGACATCGAGAACCAGATCGCCACCTTGAAGGGGCGCATCGAGGACGAGATCAAGACCCCGGGCGACTCCGGGGTGGAGTTCGAGCGGACCGGCTCCACCTACATCTTCTACGACGAAGCCCACACCCTGAAAAACCTGAGGGTGATCTCCTCCATCCGCGAACTCGCCCTCGAAGGCAACCAGATCACCGCGGACATGGACATGAAACTGTCCTACCTGCGCAAGAACTACGGCGGCCGGGTGACGACCCAGGCCACCGCCACGCCGGTGGACAACTCCCCGATGGAGATCCTGACCGCCATCAAGTACCTCGCCCCCGACCTGCTGCGCGACGAGTGGGGAATCGAGGAGGACGACCAGTTCGTCTCCACCTTCATCCAGCCCGTCAACCGGGTCGAGATGAGCCCGGACGGCAATTCCTTCTCCACTCGCGCCCGCTACGCCCGGTACGTCAACCAGACCGAGCTCAAGCGTGTGCTGTTCAGCATCGCCGACGTCAAACTCAAGCGCGATCTCCAACTCGGCGAACCGGCCATCATCGGCGGGGAGATGCGGATCCTGGAAGTCGACGCCTCCCCGGAACTGCGCACGGTGATGCAGTCGCTCGGCACCCGCATGATGGGCATCCGCCTGGGGGATCCCGCCCTGAAGTACAACCGCAAGGGCCGGCTGGTCGAGGACAACACCCTCTGGATCTCCACCGACGGGCGTCTGGCCTCGCTCGACGTACGTCTGGTGAACAGGTCAACCAGCGAACCGCAGAAGGTCGACGTTGCCGCCGATGAGATCTTCCGGCTCTGGCAGCTACACAAGGACGACGTCTTCTACGACGAGGACGGCAATGAGGAGCCCAACCGGGGCAGCCTGATTTTGGGGTTCTGTGACCTCGGTGTGCCCGCACCGGACAAGGAGTTCGTCTTCTACGAGGCGCTGCGGGAGGCGCTGACGTCCCGCGGCATGCCGGGAAGCCTCATCCGCTTCGACCAAGAGGCGAAGAACCCGCAGCAGAAGGCCCGGCTCGACAAGGACGCCCGCGAAGGACGGGTCGCGGTGCTGGTCGGCAGCCGGTCCGGCCTGGGTACAGGCCGCAACCTGCAAAAGCGCGTCATCGGTGTGATCCAGATCGACCCCACGTGGAAGGCCACGCCGATCATCCAGAGTCTGGGGCGGGGTAAGCGCCAGGGCAACCAGCACAAGGCGATCCACCACATCGCCATCGTCACCAAGAAGTCCTACGACCCGTTCCTGTGGCAGAAGGTCGCCACCAAGCAGGCGTTCGCCGAGGCCATCCTCGACGTCAACGACACCTCGCGCATCCTGGAGGCCGCCGAGGACGGCGACGACGGCCGTATCCCCGCCGGCGTCATGTTCGCCGTCGCCGCGGATAAGCCCGAACTCGAAGAGCTGGAGCGCGTCGAGGGCCGGCTGGCCAAGCTGCGCCTGGACCAGCAGATGTGGCACGACGAGCAGTTCGCCTACCAGGTTACCGGCGAGCAGGGGCGCCGCCGTGTCCAGGACCTGAAGGCCCGGATACAGGAGGCCGGAGCCGCCATGGAGCGGCGCACCGACACCCGCGGCGACGCCTTCACCATGACGGTCGAGGGCCACGCCTTCGACGAGCGCCGCGAGGCCGGCGAGGCCCTGGCCCAGCGGCTGGAACGCCTCGCCCGCGCCTCGGTCGCCACCGGTATGCAGAAGGACGCCGTCGTCGGGGAGCTGGGCGGGTTCCTGGTCGTCGCCGTCACCCAGCGCGCCTTCGACGGCATGTACGTGCAGCTGTACTTCCGAGATGCCCCCGTCGACGAGGTCCGGCTGACCGCGAGCGGGCTGGCCAACCAGGATCGCGTCGGGCTGATTCGCCGTCTGGAGAACACGCTGGACAGCCTGGAATCCGTCCACGCCAAGGCACAGGAGCACATCGCCCGTATCGAGACGAACATCGAGCGGGCCAAGGAACTGGTGGGCAAGCCCTTCCCGCAGCAGGCCGAACTCGACAAGGTCACGGCCGAGCACCGCAAGCTGACCAAGGCGCTCGGCGTGCACGGGGCCGCGGAGGCGGGCGAACTAGAAGCCCACGATAAGGCGGTCACCGAAGACGGCACCGACCTCGTCGACGCAGCGGTCCACGACCTCATGGTCATGGCGGGTGGCACGAGTGACGGCTGGGTGGAGGTCGACCCGGCCACCATCACCTCCGACGACCTGAGCGATACCACCCGCAGCTTCCTGGACGCACTGGCCAACACAGCGAACACCAGGAACGGTCCCACCACGGCGCCCGCCGCCTCCGGGGTTGGATCGTCCGTCGGCACCCCCTCGGAGCAAGACCGCGGATCTGACCGCGTGGCGCTGGCACCGTACGCCGACGAAGCTACCGCCGTGACAGGCGAGGCGGCTGTTCTGGCGGCCTTCGCCGTCTGGCAGGACCTCGACGTCGTCGATGGGATGAGCGGCCGTGGCCAGCAGTTGGCCCGCCAGATGGATGAAGCTGGGATCACGCTGGCCGAGGCCCTGGAGCAGGAGCGCACGAGCGTCCGGGGAGAGTCTGGACCGGGGGGCGGTCCGTGGGCTCTGGGCCTGTGCCGAGAACTGGCGCGCACCAGTGGGGAGTTCCTTTCCTTCCTCGACTCGCCCAACTTCAAGCTCAACGAGGCTGGACGCGCGATGCGGGACCGTGTTGAGCAGGTGGTGAGGGCCGCCATCGAGCACACCCTTCGGGTCGCACCACTGACAGATCGGCGGCGCCCGGCCCCGCCGACACCGGCAGGTCCTTCTCCCGCACGCCCCTCGACGCCCACAGCGAGCGGACCGTTCGCCCCGGACCGCTGGTACCAGCACACGATGCTCGGCGGGGCGCTCAGCGACTCACGCGGCACGTTCCTCAACGACATCGTGCAACAGCTCGGCCAAGACGGGTCGGACGTCACCATCGAACCAGGCCCCACGGGCACGGTGGTGATCACTGGTCCCCTCGGGCCGGTGACGGTGACACCGCTCACCGAGGAGTTCCCCGCCAGCGTCGCCCCTGCGTACGAGGACGCCATCGAGCGGCTTCTCCAGGATGCCCAGCACGCTCTTCGCGCCAACGGCCAGCAAGCCGGTGACCTGTTCGACGACTGGCTGAGCTCCCAACTCCACGGTCCGGCCCGCAACTTGAGGGCCGCCCTGGTAGACGATGAAGAAGCTGCCTTCCGGCAGGCGATGCGGGTGCGCTTCTATGCGATCTCCCCATGGGCGCACCCGGACACGGCAGAGCGTCCCCAGCCTGCCTCCCGATCGCGGCAGGAAGACGCGGCCGATGAAACCGATGCTCCACAGCGGTCCCGCGAGCACGTGCCGGAACAGGCTTCCGGTGGCGCCATATCCGTGCCTGTGGCCGAGCCGGTCAAGGAGCCGTCTGCCGGAGGAGGCGACCGTTCAGACGGTGAGCATCCGGCAGACACCTCCCGCACAGCACAGGAATCTCCCGACGCCGAAGATCTCGTGGAGTCGGTGCCGACGACGACACCCCAGGCCGCCACCGAGCGCCCCTGGAGCGTTCCGACTACGCCCTATGCCGACCGGTCCGAATACTGGAGCGCTGAGGAAGCGGCACTGACTGCCTACCGCCGCTGGGCGAGGGACCATGCCCGACGTCTGGCCACGGTCGAGCAGGAGGAGGCTCTGACTGCGGCGGCCGACACCGCGATCGCCTCCAGCCGAACGGGCCGGATGGCCCGCCTGCTCGGCATGGACGTAGCGCCCGAGTGGACGCACCTCCAGCGCCTCGCCGACCAATGCCGTGCCGTGGTCGAACAGTGGGAGCGTGAAGACGGCCGGAGCACGGAGGGGAACTGGGAGGTCTTCACCGGCCTGCGCGATCACGCGTCGCGGTGCCGCAGCACCGTGGAGGACCTCACCAGCGACACCTACCGGCGCTGGGCGGGCTCTGCGGAACCCCTCACGCTCGGCGAAGACGCCGTGG
This sequence comes from Streptomyces sp. NPDC047072, assembly GCF_040643855.1. Classification (NCBI taxonomy): domain Bacteria; kingdom Bacillati; phylum Actinomycetota; class Actinomycetes; order Kitasatosporales; family Streptomycetaceae; genus Streptomyces; species Streptomyces sp. NPDC047072. Next base: position 87,419 of record NZ_JBEYVC010000016.1, read on the forward strand.
AATTCATCCCCGGCATCCTTCCGTGGGACCAGTACGTCGTCGCCGGCCCCCAAGGCCTGCGCGCGGGCCCGGTCAGCGGCCGTGAACTCGCTGCCGGCCTGGCTCAACTCATCGCCGACGGCACCGGTGTTGAAGAGACCCAGGACGGACTCGTGGTCTTCGGGCCCATCGAAGTCCAGTTCTCCGTTCAGCTGGCCGCAGCACAGCCGAGTACTCCCGTGCCTCCGCCCACCGAGACGACCACGCCGGCACCGCAACCGGTGTTGAGCGCCGCCCCCTCACCGGAGCCGGATCCGACAAGCGACCCGCAGGACGAGCCTCCCGTAGCCGAAAACTCCACCCCGCTGGCCCATGAGGTGGGTGCGGGGGGCGATGGCTTTGTCTCGGCACTACCCCAGGTGGCAGACCTCTCGATCGTCCTCGGAGGCTACGCGGACGCTGCGGAACTGGTTGCTGGACGCCGCTACACAGATATGGCCGCCGAGCAGCTCCAGCGGGTCCTCGCACGACATGAGGGCGACCCCCCTGGCCCGAAACCCGCCCACCAGCAGGCCGCCGCGGCAGCCGCCGCGGTCATCGAGAGTGAACCGACCACGTCCGCCGACGTGTTCAGCCTCTACGACCGTCTCGCCGAGACTGCCGTCCAGCTCGCAGACGACCCCCGACACGAGGTGAGCACGGCCGCCCAGAAGGCCGCCCAGTACACGGAGCGCCATCTGGCCCGCATGCAGGCGCGACGAAACGACCTCGCCGACCTGTTCCTGGACGCTGACGATCTCGACGAGGACCACACCGCGGTCCTCGACCACGATGATCCACTCCGGCTGACAGCTCTCTGGTACCAGGACAGTGCCGAGATCGGACGTGCGCTGACTGACATCTTCGACACCTTCCCGAAATGGCCGCACGCCTACGACGACCACGGCGGGCCGTACTCGGACCAGTTGCGCGGAGCCATGCTCCTGCTGCGCCGGCCGCACGACACGGTCGCCTCAGCCCTGACCGACTGGATGCAGGTCACGTCCTGTGCACTCGGTGCCGCGCAGGAGGCCGAGGACGGAGTCAGCCGGTACACGCTGCGGGACCTGGCGCGCAGGACCTTCCAGCACCACCAGCGCCTCGCAGCCCACGAGTTGGGCCTGGAGCAGCCCCCGTACGAGGATGCCGACGCCTTCGTCGGCGGTGCCAACAAGGCGGAATCCGCCTGGAACTGGTGGATGGCGAGCGATACCGCCAAGGCGTTGCTCGACGGTGCGCCCGAAGGGTCCGCCGCCCGCGAGGCGCTCGACGCTGTCCGGGACTCCCGGTATGCCGCTGATTTCGTCACCCTGGCCGCTGAGACCCTGGATGAGGTCGACCGGCGTGTGACGGCGATGGCGCACGCGGCGTACGACCTGGTGCTGAGCCTGGACACGCGTGACTACCGCCATCCCCAGGACGCCAAGCGGCTGGGCGATCTCGTCCGCCACTCGTACGAGCACGCGGTCGCCTGCCGGGCCTCCAACGCCCGCCCGGAGACCGTCGCTGCCGTGCGGGCGGGCGTGGCCCAGCGCCGCCTGCGGCTCGAAGCAGAACGCGGCCCCGCCCCCGAACCGGAGCAGACGACTGCGTCGAATGCCGCCCTGGAGATCGAGCACCACTACCGGGGCACCGTGGTCCGCGGCACCACCGCGGAGGACACCGACGCTCCCGTACGCGCTGTCCTGGACAACCTCAAGTTCAAGTGGAGCCGCAACAAGGGCTTTTGGTACCTGAAGCGGAACTTGAGCCAGGCCACACGGGACGTCCGCGTACGGAAGCTAACCGCGGAGCTGACCCGCCTGGGGCGCCCCTACCGGATGGTCGAGGAGCCCGGGCAGGAGACGGCCCCCGAGATCGTGATTCCCGTCGGCGAGCCGTACGCGTCGAAAGAGGAAGCCCAGCACGACTTCTGGGAAATGTACGGTGCGCTGTCCGGACTCAAGGAGACCCCAGCGGGCCGCCGCCTGATCGGACGGGGACTCACCGACCAGGGCGTGCAGACCCGACCGGATGGCCAAGCCGTCTGGCTGGCCATGGAGGAACTGTGCGACGGACCGGTGGGCCGGGTCAGCGACCCGTTCGCCCATCCGGCCGCCACCGTGGTCGAACGCTGCACCCAGCTCGCCCACACCGTCCTGGTCCTTGCCCACAACCTGGAGGAGGAGCGCTACCGGGCGCCCGTGGTGATGGCCCGATTCCGCACGATGAAGCAGCACGCCGTGCAGTTGGCCTCCCGCATCACCGCCAGCGCCCAACAGGCAGCCGACTGGCAGGAGATGTTCGGGACCCCCGCCCTCCCCCCGGCGCAGAGCACGGATGCACCTCCGGAACCGGTAGGACAGGAGCCTGCCCCGGGGATCGACGTCCTGCCTCACCCTGATGGGCTTGAGAGCGAGCCGCCCCTCCTGCCGACCGCCGAGGAAGGCGCCCCCCTGGGCTCCGAAGGCGAGGCCGTACCCCGTCCGGAGCCGGCATCACAGCAGCGCATCGAGATCACCATGGCGGCCAGGAGCGCCGCCGGCCACCTACTGGTCAACGTCGCGCTCCCCGCAGACCGCGGCAACGCCCAAGAGGTTCCCGACCTGCGCAGCGCCGACGTTCCCGGCCTGGTCCTGCCCGCCCACACCGCACTGCCCCTCCTGGTCCGACCGGCGAAACTGTCCGACGCACTCGTGTCCGACGAGGAAGTCGAGGCCTGGCTCGACGAACATCTCCCCGCCAGTCCGATAGCACCGGCGTGGAACTCTCCCGCCGTACGAGCGGTGATCCAGCAGACGGTGCGCGACGCCCTGCGCGACTCCATGGCCCCCGACCCCGAAGATGTCGCGGCCTGGCTGGTGAGCACCGCGAGCGAGAACCGGGCGCTGATCCAGGCCGCCCACGCCAATCAACAGGCCGACTTCCTGCCCATCTTCGCGACCGCCGCCGACCAACTGATCGCGGACGGTGGCTCGGAACACCTGCTGTGGACCTACCTCAAGGAGGACGGACGCCGCGACGTCCTCCACCTGGCAGCCCCCCGTGTCCACCGCGAGCTGCGCCAACAGGCCTTGGAACCTGTGCCGCCGGAACAGGGCCCCTCGGTCCCAGAAGAGCAGCCAGCCGTTGCGCCCGGTGTCAACGAGAGCGAACGAGAGCGCAAGCGCGCCGAGTTCCAAGCTGAAAACACCCGCTGGGCGACGGAGATGCGCGAGGACGCCCGGCAACGAGCGGTCCGAGCGGCCATCGCGGACGATCATCTGCGGGCGCTGCTTACGGACGGGCGCTCACGCGAGGAGTCCCGCCAGCTGTTCACAGACTGGCTCAGCCATGCCGACCTGTCGGCCACTGGCACAGAAGGAGACCGGTTCCGGGACTGGTTCCGCCACACCCGTCAGGCGGTCGAGGACCAGTACGCGAACGTCGCCTTCAACGAGGTGTACGAGACCGTGTCCGCAGCACAGCCCGGTCAACCCGCTGGGGCCGACACGACGACGGTCGAATCCTCGAAGCCCTCCGCCGTGAGCCCACATGAAACGACCACTGCGTCGCACCACAGCAACACTGCCGAGTCCCCGGAGATGACGGAGAGCGACGCCTCTGCCGGCACAGTCATGGCCCCCTACACGGCGGAGACGATGCTGGAGGCCGTGGACCGGCTCAACTCGCTGTTCGCGCGGGTGGGCGAGGCGCTTCCGGCAGCGCTGAAACCCGAGGGGCCGCCGGGACCGGCTTCCGGAGCCCCGGACTCGTGGTTCAAGGGTCCGGCCTCCGTCGAGATTCCGGACGGGTTCGCCCCGTACACCAACGACCGTGCTGTCCTGAAGCCCGGCGATGTGGTGCGCGAAGGGTTCAAGCGCTGGCCCAATTCCCGGAGGCTGTCGTACCGAACCCTCGTCATCACCACGAGCTCGTGTGACCGCGACGGCTACTACTACGCCGCGCCGAGCACACGCATACACCCGCGCGAGATCGTCGCTGTTCCGGCGGACTCCCGTCTGCTGACCGAGGCCGAAGCAGACACGCACACCATGCGGTGGGAGTTCGGCATGCGCTGGAACGGGGCGGGGGCGATCGGGCGAGCCGCTGTCCGACGGGGCCGACCCTTCCTCGAAGCGGTGGATGCCTACCGGTTGGCCTTCGCCGCTGCTGGAGCCCTGGCACGCGAACTGGACCGTACCCAAGCGCCACAACGCGCCCGCGACCTGCTGTCCTCCCTGCTCACGCAGACCGAGCAGCACCTCATACGGCTGTCACTGACTCACCACATGGCCGAGCGGGCCGAGGAGCCCGAGCCGAACCCGCAGGCGCTGAAGCACCAGGCCACCCGGAAAGCCCCACCAGCTGCTCAAGCCGCAGAGTCTGCTGATGCCCCGGCTCAACAGCACGCTGACGTCGAGCAGATCCTCGCCGAGAGCCTGGAGCGCCACCACCATCGAGCCAGGGAGCAGGCAGTACGGGCCGCCCTGGCGAGCGGGCGTGTTGGCCTGTGGTTCGCCGAAGCGCCAGACGAGAAGACCCTGCGAGCCCACCTCCTCGACTGGCTGAACTGGGCGGACATTGGCGATCCGAACGGCGCCGAAGACCAGTGGCAGGACTGGTTCCACGCCAGCCCGCAGGGCGCGCGGCAAGAAGTCACCGAACAAGCGATCGCCGACATCCGAGCCGCGCTGATCGCGGCGGCAGAACCGGCAGACGCTGTTCCCAGCTCACGGGCGACAGAACCCGAGCCCGGCGTAGTGGCTGCGGAGTCGGCCGAGGCCGGCAACCTTCTGACCCCACAGCATCTTGACGAGCTACCTCACCACGACGGCCGGCGCGGTGACGAGGACGCCCGTCTGGCCATTCTCACGACGCTCTCCTTCCGCGATGGCCAAGTCCATGACGCCCTGCTCCTGCTGCAGTCGGTTGAGGTGGAGGAGGACACTGGAGAAGACCCGATTGTCCGTGGCGCTCAAATCGTTCCGGCGAACGGGCCGGTGTCCACCAGTCTCAACGGCCGATACAGGCCTGCTGACCTGCTGGCTGTGCCCGGCTCCCGGGTACTGCCGCTCGCCCTTCCGGTCACCTGGCCAGCAGTCGAGGCGCTGGCGGCGTTGCCCCATGACAAGGCCTTGGAACAGCTGCGTGCGATACAACATCTGCTCCCGACCCAGAGGGTCGCGAAGGGCCCCTGGCCAGCACCGCGCCCGGAAGCCGCTCCTCGGGTAGCAGTAGCTCCCGGTACGCAAGGGGATCACAGCGAGCCCGTCGCCACGCTGCCCGTCGTGGCGGACGAGTTCTCGATTCTCTTTGCGGCTGACAGGGACTTGCTGCGTACAGGGGAGACTTCGGAGGGGCAACGGGACCCGGCAGCCATCCACCTGGGCGGGACCGACGACCAGGCTGGTGTCCTAGCGGACCCTTCCACCGTGAGTCGGCTGATCGACGAACGCGCTCTGAAACTCGGCCCGGGGCAGGCCGTTGTCCTCGCGCCGGAGGGGCGGCGACGGCTGCGGGACGCCAGGCTGGCGGACCGCCCACTGACCGCTGTGGGTGACCGTGTCCTGAACATCTCCACCGGAAGCACGGGCATAGTCTGCGGCTATGTCATGAGTGTGGGCGGGCAGTTCGCGGCCGTCGCGGCTGACCGCGAGGGGTGGCCGCAGGGGGTGCCCGCCACCGCCTACCCGCAGTACCTGACGGTGCTGGAGCCGGGCGTCATGGATCCGGGGGACGCTGCGGAGCTGTACCGCTCCTTGGCATGGGGGCATCAGCCCGACCCCAATCCGAAGGCGCCGCCCGAAGAGGCCGCGCCAGCCGAACCCGGGCTGGGCGATACACAGCATCTGTTGAGCGCATCGACTGAAGCGCTGACCCGTGAGCACCTTCGTGACCTGCCGCGTTATCCGACACGTCCCCCGATCGACGCGGAGATTCAGTTCGGGGTCGTGGTCACGCTCTCCTTCGCCAACGGCGAGATACCCGACGCTGTTCTCCTCCTCCAGGCCGCCGAGGTGGACCCGCAGCATGGCGACATCCTGCACGGTGTTCTGATCGCGCCCGACAGCAACCTCTCCTTGAAGTCCAGGACCGGGTACACGATCTTCCCGCGCGATCTGCTGCATCGAACGGACGCCCGGCTTCTGCCCCTTGAGGAGGGGCTGGCCTGGGGCCAGGTCGAGGAACTCGTCCGGCTGCCCTACGCCCAGGCCCTGGGCCGACTGCCGTTGGCCGCTGCGACCGAGACCTACGCCAGTTCGCCCGCTCAGGATCTCCACGAGCCAGTCCGCCCTCCGAAACCGGAGACCGGGCCGTTGAAGGACCTGATCGGCGCCCTCGGGGACCGGGTCTCCATCGGTCACATCGGTCCGGACAACCGTCGGCAAGGAGAGCAAACCCCTTCAGTTTCGGAGCAGGACGCTGCACACGCGTCGACGTCTTCGGCCGCAGCTGACGAGGAGCAACAGGAGGACACCGTGGCGGCGACCGAGCCGGAGACGACGGCCCCCGGCCCCTGGACGAGCCGGATCAAGATCGTCAGTGATGTGACCGGTACCTACGTCACCGGCACGACGGGCGCCCCGCAGGAGGACGGTCTCCGCGAGCTGCTGAAGCGGGGCAAGAACTTCAAGTACGAGAAGGGCCGCTGGCGCTACGCCGGCATGCGCGGGCAGAAGGAGCAGGTCCTGGACGAGGTTCGGGCCTTTCTCGCGGCCAGGGACGCTCAGGAGCACGCGGTCACCACCGTGACCGGCGGCAAGTACCCGCCCACGGCCCAGCAGCAAGCGATCATCACCGCGGCGGTGGGAGGCAAGAACGTCGCCGTGCAGGCCCTCGCGGGCACCGGCAAGACGTCCACGCTCGTGATGATCGCCGCGCAGATGCTGGAGCGGCGCATCGGCTACATCGCCTTCAACCGGGCCATCGCCGACGAAGCGGGCCAGAAATTCGGCCGCAACGTCACCGCCCGCACTAGCCACGCCTTCGCCCGTCAGGACCTGCGTAACACCCCCTACCGTCACAAGGCCTCCACCGCAGGCCGCAACAGCGGAGCCCGGCGCCCCAAGGACGTCGCAGCCGCACTCGGCATCACCGCCGAGCTACGCGTCGGCGACCCCGAGGGTAACGTTCAGCACGTCGGGCCCGAGGAGATCGCCAAGATCGTGATGGGCGCCGTCCGCCGCTACCGCCAGAGCGCCGATGCCGAACTGGGACGTCAGCACCTGGGGGAGAAGTGGGCGCATGTCCCCGCCGCGCGCACCTTGCTGGACTACGCCCGCCGGGCCTGGGCGGACATCGCGGACCCGAACAGCAACAAGATCGTTTTTGAACATGACGACTATCTCAAGATCTGGGCCTTGGGGAACCCGCGTCTGAACTTCGACACGATCTTCTTCGACGAGGCGCAGGACATCAATCCGGTGCTGAAGAAGGTGATCCAGGACCAGGACGTCCAGATCATCGTCGTCGGAGACAGCAATCAAGCCATCTATGAGTTCCGCGGTGCGATCGACGCGCTGAAGGACTGGCCTGCCGACGTGGTCTTGCCGTTGACGCAGAGCTGGCGGTTCGGCCCCGCCGTCGCCGAGGCAGGCAACGCGTATCTCGCGCTCCTGGCATCCGACCTCCGGCTGGAAGGATCACCCGCTCTCGACACGGTCCTTGGTCTTGTCGACGAACCCGATGCGATCCTCACCCACACCAACGTCGGCGCGATCAGTGCCGTGTTCGCGGGATTCGAGGCCGGCAAGCGCGTGGCCCTTGTCGGCGGCGGCCGGGACATCGAGGACATCGCCCTGGCCGCCCGCGATCTGCAACAGGGCCGTCGTACCGCGCATCCCGAGTTGTCGGCCTTCGAGAACTGGAGCGAGGTCAAGGAGTACGCGGAGTCCGACGAGGACGCGCAGACCCTGCAGACCTTCGTACGGCTCGTCGACCGCTACACGCCTCAGGGCCTGATCAACATGATCCGCGACCTGGTCCCGGAGGAAGCACGGGCCGAGGAGACCCGCCCGGAGCTGGTCGTCTCCACCGCCCACAAGTCCAAGGGCCGCGAATGGGACCAGGTCCAGATCTGGAGCGACTTCCCCCAGCCCAAGGAGGACACCAAGACCGGTGAACTCCTGCTGCCCGCACAGGACAAGCTGCGCCTGGCGTACGTGACGGTGACCCGAGCCAGGCAACGCCTCGACATCGGCTCCCTCGGCTGGATCCACTCCGTCGGCTCCCTCGCGGACGCCCACCCAGCACAGATCACTGCCGCCCCGGCCCCCGAGCAGGCCGCCCCCGCTCCCGCCACCGCCGCTGTCCCCGAACCGCCCCTGCCCCCCGTGTCCATCGGGGCCACAGAGATCGCGCCGCCGACCGATGTCCCTGAAGACCAGCCGGGCCGTACGGTCACCAAGCCGGCAGCCGAGGTGACCCCCACCCCGGCACCCCCGCCTGCTGCGGAGCCCGCAGCCCCCGCGCCGACCGACGAGGCCTCGACCACGACGGAACCAGACACCCCGCCGACTCCTCAGGTAGAAACCGGCCCCGAGGAGCAGCCCGAGACGACCGCCCCCACCTTGCAGGACCCGGGCGAGCCGCTCACCGGAGCCGACCAGCCGTCCCTCTTCGCTGGCCCGGAAAACACCAGTCCTGCACACGAGCAGGCACCCATCCCCGCCGCCACACCAGACACCAACTCGGATATTGCCCCCTTGCCTTGGGACGACGAGAAGATCAAAAAGCGGGGCACTGCTGGAATCCGCCGCGGGCAGAAGAAGGAGATTCCCAACCTCGCCCGCGAGATGCGCGAGGCCCTCGGCGAAAACCAGGTCCGCGACGTCTGGGAAATGGACAACCCCTGGGCCCAGTTCGAGGAGAACCTCCGCCACACCCAAAGCGAGCTCGGGCAGCCGGACTCTGCCCTCAACACCCTGGTGACGGAGGCCGCCGCACAACTGCGCACCCAGATCGACCAGCTCGCCGCCCAAGCCTTCAACACCTTCGAGGCCATGGTCCAGGCCTGCGCTGACGCCCCGGACCAACTTGCCGAACTCGACACGCAGTTCGCCGACGCGCACCGGCTGCCGGAACTCACCGACCCGCTCGTCCGCCAGGCCCTGATCGCCTGCCTGGAGGCCGTGGACGCAATCGAGCGCATCGCACGCAACCGCAAGGTCAGGGCCGCCGGTGCGCGAGACGCCCTGGAACAGGTCATGGGACTGGCCGGCACCTCGTACAGCCCCGATGGCCAGCAGATCTGGCCGAACCTTGACGCGGCCCTGGCCCCCGTCAAGGTGCAGGTGGACCGGGCCCGCGAACGGATCGCCGACCTGTCCGACTCGACGGTCACTGAGCAGTACGCCCGCCTCCGCGCTCTCATCGCCGCCCACGAGGCGCAGCCAGCTGCCGAGTCCCGGGCCACGGACGTGGCGGCAGCAGCACCCGAAGCCGCAGAGAGCACCGTCGAGCCTCCCGCTTCCGTCAAGCAAGAGGAGCGCGTACCCGAGCCGCTGAACGACCGGGACATCGGTGCGGTGCTCAGCAAGATCAGCCCGTGGCACTTCGGGAAACTGATCTTTGAACTGGACCAGACGAAGCGGGCGACCCCCCAGCTGTACGAGGGGTGGCTTCGCCTGCCGTCGGAGCCTGGCTACAACGAGGCGGGCAACGAGTTCGCCAGCGCCTTTTCCGCCAGCGGTGCCTTCGAGATCGAGGTCAAGACCGCCGACGACGCGGCAACGGTGATCCGGGCCGGGCGGCTCACCCTGGCCAAGTCCATCGCGTGGCTCAAGCCGGGCATGCCGCCGGAACGGCGTCAGCTCGTGGCGGCAGCGTGGCGGTCCGGGAACGCCATGTCCCGCAGCGACTTGGGCTTCGAGGTCCTCGGCGAGTCGGGCCGCTGGAAGGTTGCCGACGGGGAGCTAGGACGCATCCTCAGCGACAGCCAGGCGAGCGTGATCAAGGCCGCCCTGGAGGCGCACCTCACTGGTACCGCGGAGGAACGAGTCGCGCGCATCCGGGCCGCCGAAACCTGGGACCAGGGGCAGACGCTGCCGCTCGACTTCGGCGGCATGGAGGACGCCTTTGCCGACATTGCCACGCTGGAGCGGGTGAACGCGCTCAGGGCAGTGCTGCCTGACCGACGCAACGGCGTCCGCCGCCTCGGCGAGGTCGAGCCGGGGGACTGCCTCACCGGAGTGTCCGATGAACGGCTGCCCTTCATCGTTCGCGAGCGCCCCGTCGTCAGTGACGACAATGAAGTCTCCCTCGTGGGTGAGCTCGTCGTCGGCCTGGGTGAGCTGCGCACGTACATGTGGGAAACCGGTCGTCGCCCGGACGACCATGTCGAGCCGCTGCTGCTGCCGCAGTCGCTGGCCGGACTCGTCGACGTTCCCGCAGACGCGCCCCTCCCGGGATCTCCGGCTCCCGCCGACCCGGTGGCTGTTCCCGACGTACCCCCAGCTGCGGAACTCGTGCCACAGGCCGCGACCCCCGCGGTCGGATCGTCACCTGCCGAGCACGCCCCCGCGCCCCCGCTCGAAGATGCGCCCCGCGCCGCCGAGCAGCAGCCCGCGGCCTTGGCGGCGGCCGAGGCCGCCCCTCCCGCATCCAGCGCCAGCATCGGGGAGCGGCATCTGCCGTACGAGACCCAAGCAGCCCTACTCAACGATCTCTATGCCACGGAAGGCAGGTACGAGGCCTGGGCCAACTCGGCCACGGGCCGGTTGCTGCTGTCGGAGGCCCGGGAACTGCAGGAGGAGACCGGAGTCGCAGACTCCAACGAGGCGGCACGTATTCAGACGGCCTTCCGCAACGTGGTCCACACATCCGACACCACGCGCTCCTCGGCCGACGCCGTCCTGCGCGCTTGCCGGGACCTGCACACGACCGTTGCCGAAGCCGGGCGTTCTCTGGCCGCACGCACGGCGTTCGTGTCCGAGGACGATCGACTGCTTCTCCTCGCGGTGTACTCCCAGGCGCAGGAGCAGCTGGCGCGTCTGGAGGCCACCGAGAGCGTGCAGGCGCTGCTCGACAGTGCGCACGAAGGGGCCAGTCTGTTCTCCCGCTTCACGGCCACTCGTCCGGCGCAGAGCCCTTCGGCCTCCGAAACCCCCGAGCCCGCACCAGCGCAGGAACCGCGTGCGGTCGAGCCGCAGACGGCTGCTGCCGCACCGCTTCCACAAGCCGGCACCGCTGCCGCGAGCGACGAGCTGGAGCCCGTGCCGCTCGAAGCCAATGTGCCGCACGTGGACAGTGTCGAGTTGCCCGAAGTGCTGGAGGAGAGCACTCCGGAGCCCGCTCCTGCGGCTGAGGCCGACCAGGAGCTGGCCGGGCCTGCGACGAGCGAGCCGGCCGTCGGGGACGACGGCTTCGATTTCTGGACGGACGTGATCGGCGACGACCTCGTCGTGAACGGGGTCGTCTACAGCAGCAGCGAATGGGAGCCGGACCCGGAGGACGGCGTTCGTCGCCGGAGGGACGAGGACGACGAGCCCGTTTCCGCCGAGGAACTGGCCGGGCTGGAACTCGACGAGGCGTACGAGGCCTTGATCAGGGAGGAACACATGGCTGCGACCGAGGCAGTCCCGGGACAGCCGGAGGTTGCACAGCCTGAAGTTCCCGGGCAGGACGATTTCGACCGGCACTTCGAGGACATCGTCGCCCTGCTGCGGAGCGCCGAACCCCCGGCTGGGACACAGGCACCCATACCGCGACCGCGGTTCAGCGCCGAAGACGAACAGCACCTGCGCGAGCAGTACGCGGCCACTCGGCAAGCGCTGTCCGGGATCCTCACCAGCATTGACGCAGACCCCATCCTGCCGGTGGCTGAAGATCCTGCGGTCGAGGCCGGTGACGCCGCCGCTCTCGAAGCGGCGATGAGCAACGCTCAGACCGAGGCGGGCTACTACTGGGGCACTCCCGAATGGGCGATGATCCGCTCGATCGGCCAGGCAGGACAGCAGCTGCGTGGATCCGTCCGGGAGGCGTTGCTGACGTATGCGGAGACCACGCTCGGTGACATCCGCGCGCACGGCATCAACCGTACGATCGAAGCCCGCACGGCACGAGCGATCTCCCACGGGGCGATGCTCCTGGCGCGTCGCCTGGAGCGGTCCGGCCAGCGCGACTCGCGCGGCTGGCGGGCGGTATGGGGTCTGCACCGGGCCGCCGCGACCCGCGCGGACCGCCTGACCGGGTTGCTGCCCGCCGGCCAGCGGACCGATCTCGCCGGCCAACTCGGCCGCGCCTGGCAGTGGTTCAGCGAACGGCTCTCCGCCCGCTCCGAGCGCACCGGCACCAGCACGGACGACACGGGGACCAGCACCAGCAGCGATGAGCCGGGGCGCGTCCGCGCGATGCTGTCGAACGGTGTCGAGTCGATCGGCCGCCTCTACGGTGCGGTCTCGGAGCGACTCGGGAACCTGGCGCAGCATCCCGCATGGCGGCGAATCGCCTCGCTCTGGACGGCCGTACGCGATGCCGTCCGCCGGGGCTGGCTCGGTGTGGGGCGCTTCATGGCGGATCGTCAAACCATGGGCGCCGGAAGGGCGTTGTGGCTCCGGACGCTGGAGATCATCTCTTCCGGGGCGCAGGCGTTGATCAACCGGCTGGACGCGAACGGCGGTCGAGACGGCCTGCGGTGGAACCTGCTGCGGGTCCTGCGCCACGCTGCCGAAGACCACATCGCCCACCTGCACGGCCACCTCCCCGAGGAGGTGAGCACTCCGCTCGGCACCTACGAGTCCGCCGTCGACGAGGCGGCCGAGCAGGCTCCCACGGCGGCCGAGGGGACGGCGCCGCAAGAGCCCGCGTCCGAGGGGCCCTCCGCTGACGGGGCGGACTCGCCGCCCGGCGACGAGAACCCGGTGGAGAATTCGGATCTGTTCCGTGCGGTCGTGCTGCAGGTGGCGGCGAGGGACTACACCCTGGCCATGGACCTGAGTTACGGCTACGGCGTCTCGGCGGCCGACGCCGACATACTGCTGACCCGCATGGAGGAACTCGGCGTCGTCGGGCCTCAAGGGGATGGCGGTGTCCGGGAGGTCTTGGTCACGCCCGGCGAGGCGGAGAGCCTCCTGGACGCGAGCCCGGCGGCCGACCGTCCCGCGCCGCGCTGGCAGCCGGTCAACGAACCGCTGACCCCGGCCTGGTTCGACGAGGTGCGGACCGCCGTACGAAGCGACGTGCAACGCGACCGCGGGCTGTCCCGCCGGGACTTGATGAGCCTGCTCGGCCACGAGAACGCGCGGCCCGGCAACCGGGCGGACGCCGGCCTGCGCGCGAACGAGTCAGTGGATCTTTTCCTTCAGGGCCGCGGAGCAGAAGTCCCGCAGCACCTCGCGGGCGAGGGCTTTGCCTACGTACGCGGAGAGGCGAACAGGGACTGGGCGCTGCGCGAGGCCACGTCCCCCGCGGTCTCGCCGTCGGCCGCGAGCGGATCGGCGGAGGCGGAGGCTGACCAGCAAGCTGCTGCCGGGCAGGGACTGCCGCGTCGGCGTCGTCAGACGCCGACGGACGGCCCGTCGAGGATCGAGCAAGCCGCTGCGGGATCGCGCCGGCAGCCCGCCCCGACGGCCGGACAGAACCCGGCGGTCGCTGCGGACACCTTCACGGTTCAGGCTCAACGCATGCAGGACCGCGCCGACTTCGCGCGGGCCGCCGCGACCAGCCCGGCCGAGGAAAGGGCAGCCGGAGTTCTCCAGACCATCGCGGCGAACTCGCGGGCCACCGCTGACCGCATCGCCGGAGCGGCGACACCCGACGGAGGACCACTGGCATCTGGGCAGCCCGCACTGACCGTGGAGGCCTTCCTAGCGGCCCTCAGGACCACGGCCCAGGCTCAGGGGGCGCAGATCCCCGATGACCTGCTGGCCAGCGCCATGGAGGCGGCCCACGAGGCGGTCGCCGCGGCAGCGCCGAGTCCTGCGGGATCCGCCGCAGCAGGGTCGCGCCCGACGCGCCGGGGACAAGCGGAACGAGAGCAGGCCGAGCACCGGCTTCCGGGGCAGCACAGCGCCCCGGGCGGCGTCGGCCGCAGGTAGGCGCGACGATGCTCGGGGCTCAGGGCGGTGGACGCTCAGGAAGCAGGGTAGACCGCGACCACGTCGCGGGTGCGGAAGACACCGTGCCCGTCCGCCGCCACGTACAGGGGGACCTCGGCGGCTGCGGGCAGGGCCTTGGCCGTCCCGGTCCGTACGCTGACGCGGGCCGAGTCCCGCTCGGGGGTGTCCGTGCCGTCCGTCGTGATCGGCAGCCGCCCGTACAGCGAGGTGGCTTCCGCCCGGTCGACGGCGTGCACGATGCCGTACGCCGTGCCGTCGTCGGCCACGGCCGTCAGGTCGATTCCCTTGGTGCTGGCGGTACTCGTGAAGCAGCGCCCGCGTCCGGTCGCCAGGTCGAACCCGGCCTGGCCGGAGATGAGGAAGTCACCGTTGGGCGAGAGACGGGTCGAGGACTGCGCGGATCCGGGCTGAAGGGTGAGCGCCTCGGCAGAGGCGCAGCTGACCTGCGCCTTGATCTTCCCGGTAGCAAGGTCGTGCACCACGAGCATGGTCTTGTCGGTGCCGGAGAGAGCGGGCGGGTCGGTCTGCGTGTCGCTGGTGTGCCAGGCGGCCACCAGGTACTGGCCGGCGACCGCGAGCGGGACGCCGACGCGCATGCCGTCGGGGGCCACGCTGGTGCTGGTCCAGACGCTGCCGACCTGGAATCCGTAGGTGCACGGGGCGCCGCTCCCGGTCCACTGGTCACAGCCGTCCTGCTGCTGGAAGGCGGAGACGACACCCTCGGCGGTGGCGAAGGCCGGAGAGGCCTGAACGGTGCAGAATCCCGAGCCGCAGCCGGGCACCTTCAGCGACGTCGTCCGCACGGTGCGCTGGCCGCCCGTGGCAGCGTCGACCGCGACGGCCGTCTCGTGTACGCCGCCGGATGCGGGGCCGACGAGGAAACCCGAATCGGTGGCGGTAAAGGAGGAGACGGTGGCGTCGGGCGCCACCAGGTCGAAGTGATGTTCGGCGCTCGCCGTACGGGCGGAGTCCGCCGCAATGACGTCGATCGTGGTGGTAGGGCGGGACGTGGTCAGGCTGTTCCCGCTGGTCTTGCCCAGCCGGGCCAGCACCACCTTCTCGCCCGCCGTGCCCTCCTGGACGAAGACACCGGCGCGGGCACTCGTGAGCGCCTTGGGAGTGAAGGTCCATACAGCCTTGCCGCTGGAGAGGGAGAAGGCACGCACCCGCGAGCCGTCGGCGGCTGCCTGAATCACCAGGGCGCTCTTGGGTGCGACGGCGACCAGGGGGAACCCGCTGGAACCCGGCTCGGTGTCGGTGGCCTCGACGCTCGCCGACGTGCTCCAGCCGGCCGCGGGGACAAATCCGTCCGGAACCGGGAGCCGGACCGGGGCCGCGGCCTTGCGCGTGGCCCCGGACGTCGGATCGGCCTTGACCCCCGATGCGTCGCTGCATCCGGCCAGCGAGCCGAGGACGAGTGCCGCCACCCCCGCAGCGACCACACGGCGCGATCTTGCCGTCGAGAGCGCGCTACGGGCACCGGTCGGCGCGGATATGGAGCAGTCAGTCATCAAGTCCTCCGTTGGGAAACGTGCATTACCGCCGGTCGACGCCACACTCTCACATTTTCATATACCCCATGGGGGTATTTTATCGTGAGGTCGGCGCGACAGCCGGATGACTTCTCCACATGGGGAAGCCGCCGTTCAGTGACGGTAGAGGCGCGTCGTGCGGACAACGGGCGGCATCGCCGCAACTAGTCAATCAATGCGTGTACTTGACGCATCACCGAAGGAGAACGGACCACATGGCCAGCACCCCCCGGCCCGACTTCGCGCGCGTGGCACGCCTGCGGGGCGCCGAGCAGGGAGTACTCGACGAAGCAGCCCGCCAGGGGTTGATACCCGAGGACATCGCTCACGCTCTGACCGAGCCCGGTGTCAGTGACCTTCTCCTGTTCCAGGGGTTCGCCGTGGTGGCGGACCTGGACGCCCTCGCGGGCCCCTCTTCGGGGTTCGTGGACGTTCCGCGTCATCTGACCGACAGCGAGGTCCCCGCGCGCGTGGACGTGGCGGACACGGCGCAGTGCGCCGCGCTGTACCGCAGACTCCTCGTAGGCGGGACCGCGTCGGAACAGGCAGCACTGATCAACCGTGAGGTTCTGTGCCAACTGTGGCCGCGACGGCTCGCCCCGCAAACCGTCGCGGAGGTGTGGGAGCGACGGTTCGCGGAGCTGACCGCGCCGTGAACACCGAAGCAAAGCTCACGGTCGCCCGCCTCGTTCTGGACTCATGCGGCCAGCTCGGCTACCACCTGTCCGGCTCGCTGGCGCTCCATGCCCTCGGCATCGCGGGGGCCCGGTCCGCAGACGACATCGACGTGTTCACGGACCAGATTCAGGCCCACGCCCCGGCCGTACGTGCCGCTGTCATAGGCACGCTGACCGCCCGCGGGTACCGAGTTGAGGAGGCCCGGACCTGGGCCTTCCACCCACTCGCGCAATGCGACCAGAACGGCGACCTGCTGGTCACCCACCCCGAGTACGGCACGGTCACTGTTCAAATGGCCCGCATGACCAGCTACTTCGCCCCCGCCACCGTCAAGGCGACGCCCGTGGCAGCCGTAGGCGACCTCCTCTACGGCAAGCTGGAGGCTCCTGAACACCGCCTGGCCGCCAAGGACTTCGTGGACCTGGCCGTGCTGACCAGCCATCTGGGACAGGGAGCCGTCGACTCTTACCTGGCCGACTACGTCACCGGGATCGCAGGGCTCCGGCAGATCCCCGAGACGCAGGTGCGCGAGGACCTGTACGTCCGGCTGGCCCAGGTCGCCGACATCCCGGACGCGGCCTTCGCCAGCTACGGGTTGGCCCCGCAGGCCGTGACGCTACTGCGTGCCGACCTGCTGGCCTGGGCCGAGCGCATCGCACCAGCCGAGATCAGTCAGAGCCGCCTGGAACCAGGCGTGGCCGCCGGCTTGGAGGGCATCGGACAGACGGACGTGCTGGCCGCCCTGACCCGACTGGCACGCGCGGACTCCCTGGCCCTGCTGAGCCCGCCCGAGCTGAGCAGCCGGCGCGGCCAGATCATGGAGACGGCGCTGACCGCCTCCTACGGACTGCGGCAGCTGGCCGAGCAGCTCCCCGAAGGCGCACCGGTTCCCCCGGACACTGCCGAGGCGATGCACCATGTTCAGCAGCTCCTCGACGAGGTGCAGCGCATCACCCTGGAAATCCAACGGCGCTCCCGGCTCACCGCACGCCAACGTGCGGAAGAGGCCGCCGTGCGGCGCGCACTGGCCGAGCAGCTCGATACCGACCCGAGCCCGGACCCGCACCACGCCGCGACCGAGCTGATGGTGCAGGTGGGTCGGCGCCGTCGGCACGCCGAGGCTGAGGAAGAACTCCAGCACCACCGTCCGCAGACCGGTCCCGGCTATGGAGGCGTACGGACATGACCGCCCTGGAAACCACCGCGCCACGAGACGAGCCCGGCCGTCCTCAGTCA
Organism: Streptomyces sp. NPDC047072; assembly: GCF_040643855.1. Lineage (NCBI taxonomy): Bacteria > Bacillati > Actinomycetota > Actinomycetes > Kitasatosporales > Streptomycetaceae > Streptomyces > Streptomyces sp. NPDC047072. Next base: position 104,901 of record NZ_JBEYVC010000016.1, read on the forward strand.
TCCGACGCGAACAGCGCCGGGGGTGACGGCACTTCCCGCCGTGACCGAGCCGACCGCGTACAGCTTGCGGACAAGGCACTGCCCCTCCGCATACTGCGCGACCAGGCCACCAACTACGCCGCGCTCTTCGCCCGGGCCAGGGCCGAGGTGGGCCACGGCCAATGCCTCTGCCAGACCCCCGCCCTCCGGCTTGTCATCCGGTGCAGCCGGGGCGGCCGCTACCACCTGGCCGGATGGCCCGGCGAGGGCGAACTCCACGATCCCAGCTGCAGTTTCCACAAACTCGCCTCCGAGCTGACCGGCCGCGACGCGTACAGCACGGAGGCCATCCGTGAGGACGACGAGGGCGTGGCGATCCGCTTCAGCGCCGCCCTCGCCAGAAAGCTCAGCGACCCGGAACCGGCGAAGGCATCCACCGAATCACGCGAGGGACGCGCACGCCGGACCGTCGGACTCCTCGGCCTTCTCCACTGGTTGTGGGAGTCAGCCCAGCTCACTGCGTGGCACCCACGCTGGCGCCGACGCAGCTGGTGGATCTGCCACGCGCGACTGAGCGAACAGATAGCCGGATGCTCGATCAACCACGAGAACCTGGCCGACGCCCTGTACGTCGTGCCGCCCTTCCGCAAGGAGTACGCCCGTCGCAACACCGCTGCCTTCGAGACCTTCCTCATCACCCGGCTGAAGCAACGTCCCGACACCCAGCGCCGCGGGCTCATCCTGGGCGAGATCAGGGATACCAGCCCCACCCGGTACGGAGTCCGGTACACGCTGGCTCACCACCGCGGCGCCCTGTTCGCGACCACCGCTCTCGACGAGCGGCTACGCCGCTCGTACCGCCCGGCCTTCTCCAATGCCGCTGCTGAACACGGAGCCCGCCGGATCGGCCTGTTCCTGGTCGAACTCAGCCCCAAGGGCAACGTCAAGGTGGTCGACATGGCGGCCATGCTGGTCTCCGAGCTTTACATACCCGCCGACTCCAGTCATGAAGTGGCGATGGCGAACGCCCTTACCGACAGCGGACGTGCCTACGTCAAGCCGGTGCGGTACGACGGAAGCGATCTCGTGTTCCCGGACTTCGTCCTCACCGACACACACCCCCACTCCTATGTAGAGGTCTACGGAATCCACGGCAGGGAGTCCTACGACCGACGCAAGCGGATCAAGCAGGCGCACTACCAGCGGCAAGGAGCCGAGCTTCTTGAGTGGGACGTAGCCGACTCAATCCCCAACGTGCGACGCCGCTAGCCGCCGTCGCGAACAAGCTGCGAACCCGTAAGCGACATGCCGCCCCGTCCGAAACTAATGAAGTCACCAAATGATCACACCGGGCTCGTCAAGTACGCGCGGGATGACGAGTTTTTCGCCGACGCCTCCTTGGCGGTCTCCTTAGCCGCCGTCACCTTCTTGGCGGTCGCCTTTTTCTACCGTCACCGATTTCTTAGCTGCCGCGGCCCGACGGCGCCACCGTGGAGTAGCCTCACGCCGCTGCCCCGGATTCCGTACGGGTCCTCGCCGTACACCGGGGGCGGATCGCGACGGTGACCCAGCACCACTACCTCCACGACACGGAGATCACCGACCTGCCTGGAGGGCTCGTCGACCCGGCGGAAGAACCTGCTGCCGCCGCCCGCCGGGAACTTCAGGAAGAGACCGGCCTGCGCGCAGCCTGGCTGTATCCGCTCGGCGCGGTAGCCACGGCTCGCGCCACCAGCACCGAGACCGCGCACCTCTTCCTCGCCCACGGCTGCACCGAAGGCCCCGTAGCCCTGGACCCCGGCGAGCCGGTGCGTACGCAGTGGTGTTCATGGCACGACCTGTCGGAAACCGACCTCATGGCCGCGACAGACACAGCGCCCCGGACGCTCGGCGACGCGGCATCCCTCGCCGCCGTCCACCAGGCAGGGGTGACGCTGCGGGCCGTCGGTGGCCCCCTCCCCACCGGCCGGGACGGCCTTCCCCGAGCCGCATACGCCGCCTACACCGTGGCCGCGCTGCGCGATCCGATCGCCGACGACCGTCTCAGCCTGACCTGGCTGGACCTGGCTGTCGGCCGGTACGCGCAGGGCGCGGCCATCCTGGCGGAACTGGAGAAGACGTACAACGGGCCGGACTCCGAGGACGCCTGGATACGCGCGGCCAACCAGTTCTCCGAGATAGCCCGGCCCAGGTAGCCGGCACACGGCACGCACGCCGCGCCTCGCCCGCGCCATCACTACAACACCCGCCGCCCCTGCCCGTGGAGGGGACTCCAGCCGCTCCAGCCGCTCCGGCCACGGACGTGAGTCGAACAGACGTGCCCACCGGCCCGGTATGCTGCCCGCCGGGAGGCGGCACTTCACCTCCCAGAACAGGACACACCATGACCACTCCTCCGCCGCCCATCACCGAGCCGGACCCGTCCGCGCGCGTCTGCTCCAGCGACAAGGCCGGACCCTGCACCGGCTGCCGGCGCACAACCCACCGGTACGCCAACGGCGGGTCACCGCTGTGCCAGTGGTGCATGGAACCCGTGCAGGCCCGCTGGGGATCGAGCGTGCGCTTCGTCAACACCCGGCCGTAGCCCCAGCAGGCCCACCCCCAGGTCTGTGCCGCCAGGTGGGCATCCGCGATCAGGTGTGTAATGGGAAACGAAGGGTGGTCCAGGCGGAGAGCAGAGCCATGAGTGACCACGCGCAGAATCCCCGACTGCCGGGCACGGCGAGCACGGACAAATGGAAGGCGCCCCAGTGGGGTGCGGAGATGCCGCCCCGGATGGTGTTCCCCGGCTACGGCAAGCCGATCGCCCCCGAGCAGCGGGAAGCGGAGCTGACGCGGTTCGTCGGCTGTATGACGGCGCAAGGGTGGACCGAGATCCACCGCATGCCCGGCGCCGCGCTCCTGGCCCAGGTCCAGCACGCTGACAGCGCGACGGCCGTGGGCGTGGGCGCGACCGGCGTCGCGGCCGGTGCGACGGTGGGCGGAGTCGGCCTCCTGGGCGTGCTGGGCGGCATCGGCATGATCGTCTTCGGGGTGCTGCTGACCCTCACGATCATCGGAGCCGTCATCGGGATCCCCATGGTCGTCGCGGGCGCGGCCGTCTTCACCGGGGGCACCGCGGCCGCCACCGCCGGCGGCGCGGTCGGCGCGGCCGGTATGGCGGTCGGCATCAGCGGTACCGCCTCCCACGATCTGACCCTGCGCGTTCACGTCTGGACCGATGAGACCGGACGCATCTTCACCAAGGGAGCCTGAACGCCCTTTCCTTGGCGGGTAGTTGCGGCGCCGGAGCGGACTACATCGCCGCAGGAGCCGCGTGAGAGACGATGGCCCTCCGCCGGACAGGGGCAAGGTTGCCGCTTCGGCGTGGCATGATCCCCCCACCGTTTTAGGCCGTGGGGGGATCATGCGCTTGACGAGGGAAGTACGCCAGCAGCTGCTGGAGCAGAACGAGGGCTTCGAGGTAAAGACCTGCACCAGGGAAAAGAACTTCGTCGAGTACCGGCAGTACCTGATCACGGGAGGGGAGTTGCGTATCCGTTCCAGCGGCAAGACGTCATGGGCAGACAGCCGCTTCGATAACGAAGCCGTCGCCACCGACGAGCAGACACGCCGGTTCCTGCGGGAGCACCTCGCCGAGCTGAACACCGACGGGGTGTAGGGGAATCCTGAGCCGACCGCGCAGCACCCCGGTACGGTACAGCACTGACGACAGCCCAAGGAGCGGCAGACCGTAGAGTTCTGCGCCGCATGGCAGCCTCACACGGCGAAGAGCAGACTGGCTTCATGGACCCGTACGTCGGCCCTGCCACCGTCATCATCGACGGCGATGAACATGAGGTCGCGGCATCCCTGTGGCCCATCAGAACAAGGCACCCCACTCCAGCCAGACGCGGCCGTCGCCGCTCGGCTAAGGGCGGCGTCAAGTGGGACGGACTGCTGGCGCCGGCCACCGAGGCGGCGGCCTGGGCCATCCGGCGGGCCCTCGACCCGGAGCTGAAGCTGCCGAACGGACGCCGGGGCAGCTTCACGGTGTGCACCAAAGTGGCAGAGTTGATCCCGATCGAGATCAGAGGAAACGGCGCACAGCCGTTCTGAAGCGTAGTTCCAGGCGCCACGAACCTCCGCCGCTGGGTAGCTAAGTCGGCGATGCGCAGTTCGGTGTCCGGGCGGCAGATCGGGCAGGCGGGCACTCCGTCGGTAGCGAGGAGGCGACGCGCGTCTTCCCTGCCGACCGGCCGTTTCCGGCGGCCAGCGATACCGCAGTCGCCGATGTGCACGGCTACCGGATGGCCGGTGCCACGGTGGAGTTCGAGGATCCAGTCCGGCACCGGAGGGCGGCGTGCCCGACCCCGTGCTTCTTCCGCGCGGCGCTGCCGCAGGTAAGCGGCCTTGTTGTCGATGCGCTCCAGCCACATGGAGTGCCAGATCCGTAGAGTCTCGAGCTGCTCCAGGGAGTCGGGGAGATCTCGCGAGTGATCGAACATATTTTTGATTCTAGGGTGATGCCCCCGCGCGTTCGACGTCCCGCGTCATCGCATCTTGAGCGTGTGCCAACGAACCTTGACGGATGCGAGTTCGCGTCACCGAAGTTTGATTGCGCTGGCCATGTCGCACGTGCAGTCAGAGAGTCACACCAAGCCTATGGCTGGCCGGGAAGCAGCTCTTGCAACTGCTGCACCAGGCCATTCACGTCCAAAGGAACGTTGGACCCAGGCCCCGCCGCGATCGTCTGGACCAGCAGGGCGACGACCTCAGCCCTCTTCTCATCGGGCAGACCCGCATCAGCCAGCAACCGCTCTGCCGCCAAGTAGCGGGAGAACTCCAAGGGTTGGTCGAAGTACGCCTTGAGGTGGTCAGCCGCAGACTGCTGGGACTTCACGAATGTCTTGCTGATGAACCCGGCCAGCGCCGCCGAGACCGCCCCGAGCCCGCCCGTCACGATCGCGCCGGCCGTGTTGCGAATATTCAAAGCCAGAACGACAAATAGCACCAATAACGCGAAGCCGACCCCCATTGAGATCTGCGCACTCACGAACGATCTGCGCGCCTGGTTCGTAGCAATCTCGTGGTAAAGGTCCAGCCGACGATGAGTCAGCGACCACAACCGAGCCAGCGCTAGATCCCGGCGATCGTGTTGCGCCTCTGCCTCATCCCGGGCCGCCGAGGGCTCCCCGGTCATCGCGATCGCCGGTCCGGAGCGAGCAGCTAGGGCCCCTTCCACTCCGCGCTCGGCCGCGCGAACGGCTTCACGGCCGGCATCGATCGCTCGATCGGCTTGACGCTGTGTCGCCCATGCGGAGAGAGCGGCCGCCCCCGCAGTCACAGCCGCAATGGCTGCACCCAGCCAGGCCGCCACGGAATCACCCGCTGGGTTTGCAGTAAGCCAGGCGGCACCCCACGCAAACGCCCCGACCCCGGCTCCACTAGCCACAGTGATGCCAACCCCGCGACCGAGCCGCGTCAACAGTGACGACCAGGAACTCTCTGGCGACGGTCCATTACCCATAGCCGACCAGCATGGTCAGCAAGCATCAGCACCGCCACAGGAATCACAGAATCAAGGTCCGTCAGCGGAACGACCACCCGAGCGCGCCCCCGCAGTCTCGCCGCCCAAGCTTCGATGACACCTACTCAAGGTTCGACGACACAAGACATCCGATGCCCATGCCATCCACATCTTGCGTGCGCGCCATCACCCCTTGACGGGGCGAATCGGCGTAGCCGGGGCCTGATCGACCGAGTCAGGATCGCTCCGTGACGTCGTCGAAGCCCGCGCGCCGGGAACATGTCGCTTACGGTCAACCCATGATGGACGCAACCTCTGGTACATCGGCAGACGAACTTCGAGGGCTGGTGGGAGCAGCCGCAGTGGAGGGGGCGCGCGCCGAGTTCGCCCTGCGAACCCTCCTAGTAGGTCTTCTCGACTCGCAGTACGCGGAGATCGTTGCTGCTGGCGTGCCGGTGAGCACTCTGATCGCCAACTGCCGGGCGATCACCTCCGTGCACCTCGATCTCGACGAGCAGCAGCGGAGCATGGTGAAAGGCTGGCTTGGCGACATCGACGGCTTGATGACGGCCCGCAATCGCCTCGTGCACAGCATCCTGGCGATTGACCAGTCCGATCCCGCCGACGAGCAGGCCCAGCGGATCACGGCGCTTTACTCGAAGTACCAGAAGCCGGGGCTGTCGGCGACCATGTCGCTAGACGAGGCTCGCGAGGTGGCAGGAAAGCTGCGGACCGCCACGGACGCCTTGCTGCTGTGGACGTTCTCCACCCTGCCCGCCGCCTCCCAACAGCAGGTGCACCCCCTGTAGCCCGGGTGGCGGGCCGTGGCCGACGGGAGCACCTTGGGAGAATGCCGAACCTCACGTACCACGACACCGCCACACTGATAGTGGGCGACCACCAGGTCGACGTAACCGCAGACCTCCGGGCTTTCGGCCCCGCCAGCGCCCGCGAATGGGATGGCACTCTCCACGACGTACCAACGCACCTGATCCACCAGCTGGAGAACAGCCCGGTTCACCTACGCCTCACGAATGGCGAGGAACGCCCCGTCTGGCCACAGGACGACACATACCTTCACGGCGAGGAGACCGCCTCCGTGCCCATTTCCGGTGACGGACTCCCTCCGTTCTAGCAGTCGAGCCGAGGGGCGCCTACGACCTCGGTGGCACGCATTCAACTTCTCCGACACTCGCGCGTTCGATTGTACGTTCGATATCGTGGTGGTGGAGGTGGGTGATGGATGAGCGGGGAGCAGAGGGAGCGCCGGCCGGGTGTGGTGATGCATGTGCGTTGCCCGGAGCGGCTCCCGGAGGAGGCGTACCGGCAGGTTCTGGAGCAGATGGAGGAGCTGTCGCCGGTGGTGCAGGCTCTGCCGCCCACCGCGGCCCTGGCCGATCTGCGGGGCGCACTCCGCTATCACGGTGCGAGCGCTTCCCAGCTGGGGGACGTGCTGCGGCTACGCACGGTCTCCCGTTACGGCGTCGACGTCCGCGTCGGCATCGCCTCGACCATCACCGTCGCCGCGACAGCCTCCGCTCAGGTCCCGTACCCGGGCGGTGTCCTGGCGGTCGAAGCGGCTGACGCCGCGGAATGGCTGGCGCCGCTCTTGGTGGAGGAGCTGTACGGCGTCGGCCCCCGCCAGGCCGCCGTCCTCCGGCGGTACGGCGTCGACCGGGTGGGCGTGCTCGCCGCGCTGCCGGCCACGACCGTGCAGCGCCTGCTGGGCAAGGCGGGCCGTACGGTATTCGATCGTGCCCGGGGCATCGATCCCCGTACGGTCACGCCTCGTCGCCTGCCCGCCTCCGTGAGCGTCCGGCACCGGTTCCCCCGCGATGTCCTGGACGGGGCTGAGGCACGCTCGGCTCTGCTCGGGCTGGTCGTGCAGCTCGGTGTCGAGCTGCGCCGCCGCGGGCAGGCTGCGCGGGGGCTCACGCTCTCCCTGTCGTTCGCGGGCGGGCCAACGTGGGAGAAGAGCCGCCGCCTGGTTGAGGCGTCCGCGCATGAGGACGACCTGCGTCAGCTCACCTACCAACTCATGGACGCGGCGGGCCTTCAGCGGGGCCGGCTGACCGGGCTCGCACTGCGCGGCGAGGACTTGATCGACGGCGACCAGGCGGCTGAACAGCTCAGTCTCGACGCCGCCCGGCACGCGCGTCTTGCGGGTGAGGCGGCGTCCGACCGGATCCGTGAGAAGTTCGGGCCGAACGCGATCGGACCGGCCGCCACCTACCGGCCAGCTTCCTGAAGCCGGACAGGAGGCCGGTGCGGAGACGCTTGCTGTGGCGCTCGTGCGGCACGGCGCCGAACAACCGGCCAGGGAGTTGACACGCTACGGGGCCCATGTGGCCGTGGGCACAACCTCGCATACGCGTACCGGGAGGCGGGGGACCTGGACCGGGCCATCGCACTACATGAACGCACCCTCGCAGACAGCGAGCGGGCGTTGAGCCCAGGCCATCCGATGATCGCGAACGTCCGGGCGAACCTGGAACGGGCGCGGTCCACATAGCGGTTCCGGAGGCGGCCGTTGGGCCGATGTAGTCATCTGCCCTGCGGGGTCGTGAGTGGAAACTCGCCTAAAGGTTGTCCCGTAAGCGATCTTGGAATTGGTGATGGGGTGGTGGCGGCCCCGGCTGCTGGTCTATCCGGCGAGGGCGAGGTTGTGGAGGCG